>DATJMX010000003.1 GCA_035508495.1 Candidatus Binataceae bacterium | reverse complement strand
GATGGAGACCGATGAGCGGATTCAGCGTCTGTATATGGCAAGCATCCACGCCGCGAATCACTTCACCCAATAGTAAGTGAATGCCACCGCGAACACTAGGCTGCATGTGCGATCGATGAGTCCGCCGTGACCCGGAAAAATCCATCCAGAGTCCTTGACTCCCGCGGAGCGCTTGAGTGCGGAGCCTGCGAGGTCGCCGACCTGTGCCAGGATAGAAACGCCCGCCGCCAGGCATGCGGTTCCGATGACGCTCCACGACGGTTCGAGCGCCAGCCGCAAGAGCAGACCCGCGACGACAGTTGCTAGGAATCCACCGACCGCGCCTTCGATCGTTTTGTTGGGGCTGACGCGCGGCGCGAGCTTGGTGCGGCCCAGCGATCTTCCGGCGAAATATGCTCCACTGTCGCTGACCACACACAGCAACAGGACCAGGAGCGTCGAGTCGGCGCCGTCGATCCGATTCCGCAGCATCGCGAAGTAAGGGTAAAGGACGCCGACGTACGGCGCGCCGATTGCGGTGAGCGCGCCGGGCTCGGCGACGATTGGCGAATCGACGCTGGTCGCGACGCGAACGATCAGGATCAGCATCAGGACGAAGACCACGGCCGGCACCCACAGCCCGGGATCGCCGCCGACCGAGAACGCGAACATCGGGATGAAGCCCAGGAAGAACAGGATCGCGAGGCCGCGAAACTTCGTCGCATGCGTCATCGCGCCGACTTCGTAGAGCCCGATTAAGCCGAGCACGAAAATGAACACGCTGAAGACGCGATCCGGCGCCAGCTCGATCATCCCGAGCACGACGGGCAGCGCGATCGCCGCGGTCAGGATTCTAGTTTTGAGCACGCAGGCGCTGGTCAGGCGTGCCCGCGATAGTGCCGTAGCGGCGCTCGCGAAGCTGGTAGGCGGCAAGAGCGGCAAGCAGCTCGCGCTCGCGAAAATCCGGCCACAGCGTGTCGGTGAAGTAGAGTTCCGTGTACGCGAGCTGAAAGAGAAAGCAGTTCGAGATACGAATCTCGCCGGAAGTGCGAATCCAGAGATCAGGGTCGGGAATATCAGCGGTGTCGAGCGACGCGGCGAACATCTGCTCGTCGATTTTCGCCGGATCGATCTCGCCCGCAGCCGCAGCCTTCGCAAGGCGCTGCGCCGCCGCGACGATATCCTGCCGGCCGCCATACGAAAGCGCGATCGCGAGCGTCATCGAACGGTTCTCGCGCGTCGTTTCGATCGTGAGGTTGAGCGCATCGCGCACGCGCGGCGGCAGGCGGTTGGTATCGCCCACGGCCACGACGCGGATATCGCGCTTCATCAGGCGCTTGGTCTCAGTGAGCAAGTAGCGATGCAGGAGGCTCATCAAGAAGCTGACTTCGGTGCTCGGCCGATGCCAGTTCTCCGTCGTGAACGCGAACAAGGTGAGATACGGGATGCCGAGCTCACGTGCCGCTTCGACGACGGCGCGCACCGAATCCTTGCCGCGGCGATGGCCCTCGTGACGCGAGAGTCCACGCCGTCTGGCCCATCTGCCGTTGCCGTCCATCACGATCGCCACGTGACGTGGCAAACGCGACGGCTCAAGCGACAGGTTGGGAAATTCCTCTAAGGGTAGTGAAATTGCCACTGGCGGCTCGAAGGTTACGGCGCTCTTCAGGTCGATGGAAGGGCCGTGCTCAGACCTCCATGATTTCGGCCTCTTTGGCCGCGAGCACCTTGTCGAGCCGTTCGATAAACTCAGTGGTCAACTGCTGCACCTTGGCTTCGGCCGTGCGCAGCTCATCGTCGGTGACCTGCTTTTCCTTGTTCATTTCCTTGAGCAGATCGTTGGCGTCGCGGCGATGGTTGCGGATACCGACGCGGAATTCCTCGGCGTCTTTGCGAATCTTCTTGACCAGATCCTTGCGCCGCTCCTCGGTCAACTCGGGGATCGGGATGCGGATCAGCTTGCCATCGTTCATCGGCGTGAGCCCGAGGTCGGAGGTCTGGATCGCCTTTTCGATATCGTGCATCGCCGCCTTGTCGTAAGGCGTGATCACGAGCAGGCGCGGCTCGGGCGCTGCCAGTCCAGCCAGCGAGCGCAGGGGCGTCTTGGCGCCGTAGTAATCGACGTGAAGGTTCTCGATGAGCGCGGTCGAGGCGCGTCCGGTGCGCACTCGCGTGAGCTCATGGCGGAACGCCTCGAGCGTCTTGTCCATCTCTCTCTTTGCGTCTTCGATTATTTCTCCGGTCATGGCTGTGGGCCGCTCTCCACCCAGGTTCCGATCGTCTCGCCCATCACGGCCTTTCTTATATTACCCGGTTTGAGCAAATTGAAAACGACGATCGGCATCTTGTTGTCCATGCACATCGCGATCGCAGTCGAGTCCATTACTTTGAGATTTCGTTTGAGCACGTCGAGATAGGTAAGGCGATCGAACCTGACAGCGTTCGAATCCTGCATCGGATCGCGATCGTAAACGCCGTCGACATGATGGCTCGCCTTGAGGATCACTTCGGCGCCCAGTTCCATCGCGCGCAGGCTCGCCGCGGTATCGGTCGTGAAATACGGATTGCCGGTGCCGGCCGCGCAAATCACGACACGTCCCTTTTCCATGTGGCGCAACGCGCGGCGACGAATGTAGGGCTCGCAGACGGCCTGGATTTCAATGGCCGAAAGCACTCGCGTCGGCACGCCGACCTGTTCGAGCGCGTTTTGCATCGCGAGCGAGTTGATCACGATCGCGAGCATTCCCATTTGATCTGCGGTCGAGCGATCCATGCCGCGCGCCTCGTACGCGCTGCCGCGGATGAAATTGCCGGCGCCGATAACCAGCGCCATCTGCACCCCGAGGTCAGCGACATCGCGGATTTCGCTGGCGATACGTGCGAGCACGTCGAGATCGATACCGCTGCCGTCTTTGGGCGAGAATGCTTCGCCGGAGAGCTTGAGCAGAATACGACTGAAGCGCGGCTTTCCATTCGGGGCGCCATCAACATCAGCCATAATTTCTAAACCCCCTCACCCGGGTCGCGGGATCGGTTGCTACTACTGAGCAGGCTTCGCCTCGATCGATTCGCCGAGCTGGAAGCGCGTGAAGCGCCGCACTTCGACCTTCTCGCCCATCTTGGCCGAGGCCTCGACGACGAGTTCGTTGATCGTCTTGTTGGGATCGCGCACCCAGGCCTGCTCGAGCAGGCATACGTCCTTGAAAAACTTTTCGACCTTGCCGTCCACGATCTTCGAGACGACCGCGGCGGGCTTGCCCTCTGCCTGCGAGGCGTAGATCTGCCGCTCCTGCTCGATCAATTCGGGAGCGAGCTCTTCGCGCCGCACGACGCGCGGATTGGCCGCGGCCACCTGCATCGCAAGATCCTTCACCAGGCGCTGGAAATCCTCGGTACGCGCGACGAAGTCACTCTCGCAGTTGATCTCGATGAGCACGCCGAGCTTGCCGCCGGCATGAATATACGCGCCGACCGCGCCCTCGCTCGCAGTCCGTCCCGCGCGCTTGGCTGCCGCAGCGACACCTTTTTCTCGCAGCCATACCACGGCCTTCTCGAGATCGCCGTTGGTCTCAGCGAGCGCCTTCTTGCAGTCCATCACGCCTGCGCCGGTTTTTTCGCGCAGGTCCCTGACCAGTTTCGCGTCGATTTCGTTAGCCATGAATCTACCGTGGTTCCAATTAGTATCGTTTGAGACCCTTGGTTACTGCAAGCGGGGACGACGAGCGATGAGCCCGAGCATCCCCGCTGCGAGGTTTTCGATGTCCTGGGTGCGCTAGACCGCGCTGGGAGAATCAGGTGATGCGCCACCGTCGCCGTTGGAGCTAGACGCGATATCCTGGTCACCCTTCTGTCGTTCCTCCGCGATCTGCCGCCCCTCGAGGACCGCGTCGGCGACCGCAGCCGTGAACAGCTTGATCGCACGAATCGCGTCGTCGTTGCCGGGGATTCGATAGGCAATCAAATCGGGATCGCAGTTGGTATCGACCACGGCCGCGACCGGAAGTCCGAGCCGGTTGGCTTCGGCGACCGCGATATATTCTTTCTTGGTATCGATGATCCACAGCGCGTCGGGCAGCTTGCGCATGTTCTTGATGCCGGCCAGCGTGTTCATGAGCTTTTCGTGCTCGCGCGAATTGTCGCTCATCTCTTTCTTGGTGAGCGCCTGGACCATCTCAGGATCGGCCATAATCTCTTCAAGCTTCTTCAGGCGATCGATCGACTGGCGGATGGTCTGGAAGTTGGTCAGCATGCCGCCCAGCCATCGGTTGTTCACGTAGAACATCCCGCAGCGCTCGGCTTCTTCGCGCACGATATCCTGCGCCTGCTTCTTGGTGCCGACGAACAGAATAGTGCCGCCCTTGGCCGCAAGATCGCGCGCGAAATCGAAGGTCGCGCGGAACATCTTGACCGTTTGCTGCAGGTCGATGATGTAGATGCCGTTGCGGGCGCCGAAGATGTATGGCTTCATCTTCGGGTTCCAGCGGCTGGTCTGATGGCCGAAGTGAACGCCGGCCTCCAGAAGCTGCTTCATGCTGATTTCAGTCATAGAATTTTGTCCTTGCCTTCTAGCCCTTCGCGGGCAATCCGTCCTTTCTATCAGGGCTCGCAGCGCGATTGAAGCACCGCGGCTTAGCCGTTCATCGATTCGAGGAACTCCTCGTTGGTCTTGGTCCCCTGCATCTTGTCGATGAGGAACTCCATCGCTTCGACCGCGTTGAGCTGCGAGAGCAGCTTGCGCAGGATCCATACGCGATTGAGGGTCGTGCGCGGCAACAGCAGCTCTTCCTTACGTGTCGTCGAGCGCAGGATATCGATCGTCGGAAAGATACGCTTTTCGAGCAGCCGCCGGTCGAGCGCGGTCTGCTGATTGCCGGTGCCCTTGAACTCTTCGAAAATGACCTCGTCCATGCGGCTGCCGGTATCGACCAGCGCCGTCGCGATAATTGTCAAACTGCCGCCGTCCTCGGTATTTCGCGCGGCGCCGAAGAACTTCTTCGGCTTGTGCAGCGCGTTGGAATCGACACCGCCCGAGAGAATCTTGCCCGAGGGCGGCACGACGGTGTTGTAGGCGCGCGCCAGGCGCGTGATCGAATCGAGCAGGATTACGACATCGCGGCCGTGCTCGACGAGCCGGCGCGCCTTCTCGATGACCATCTCGGCGACCTGCACGTGACGCGTCGCAGGCTCGTCGAAGGTTGAGCTAACGACCTCGCCCTGCACTGAGCGCAGCATGTCGGTGACTTCTTCGGGCCGCTCATCGACGAGCAGCACGATCAGGATGATCTCAGGATGGTTATGCGCGATCGCCTTGGCGATCGCCTGCAGCATCATGGTCTTGCCGGTAAACGGCGCCGCGACGATAAGTCCGCGCTGGCCTTTGCCGATGGGCGCGACCAGGTCGATGATGCGCGTGGTCAGATCTTCGTGATCGTACTCGAGCTTGATGCGCTCGGACGGGTAGAGTGGCGTGAGGTTATCGAACAGGATCTTGTCGCGGGCGCGCTCGGGCTCTTCGTAGTTGATCGATTCAACCTTGAGCAGCGCGAAATAGCGCTCGCCTTCTTTGGGCGGACGGATAAGACCGCTGACGACATCGCCGGTGCGCAGGTTGAACTTCCGAATCTGGCTCGGCGAGATGTAAATGTCGTCGGGGCCGGGCAGATAGTTGTAATCGGGAGCGCGCAGGAAGCCGAAGCCGTCGGGCAGGATTTCAAGCACGCCTTCGCCGAGGATCGAGCCGTTGCGGGCGGCCTGCGCCTGCAGGATCGAGAAGATCATCTCCTGCTTGCGCATGTTGGTGGCGCCCTCGACGTTGAAGTCGCGCGCCGTGCTGGCCAGGTCGCCAATCTTGGCGCGCTTGAGCGCCTTCAGATTGAGAACACCTTCTTCGCTGATTACAGCGGGCGGGGGAGCGAGCGTCGGATTGAACTGGCTGCGCTCGCGCGGCTCGGGCGCCGGCGAGGCCTCATCGATCGCGACGTTGTCGATCGGCTCGCGTGGCTCACGCGGCGGTGCCTCTCGGATCTCGTGTTGTTTTGCTACCCCTCTGCCTCTAGCCATATGCCTTCCCCGCAACCTGAAATCTCACTTTTTGAATTGCTGCGGCTCGAACTTCTGTCCGCAGGCTAAAAACGCTTTTTGCAGCCGAGCGACCGGCCGGAGGGACGTTCCGGTTAGTTTTCTGATGCCCAAGCGGTCGGGATTCGGAACAAATGACGCCTTGAGTTCGGAATTTTGGACCGCTTCGAGATGGGCTGTTGGCCCTTCGTCTCCACGTCCGCGTGCGGAAGCTCGAATAAAACGCTATCCAAGCGATGATAGGAAGTCAACGGGCTTCTCTAAATCGCGGCCATCCAGCCGCGCGCCGTGCCGATATCGGTATGCAATCCACGTGCGCCGAGAAATTGCGCGAAGTCGTCCGGAAGCGGTGCGATATATTCCATGCGTGCCCCGGTCCGCGGATGGTCAAACTCGAGCGCCAACGCATGCAGCGCCTGCCGCGCGAACTCGGCACGCGTGTCGTGCGTGCGGCCGCCATAGAGTGGATCGCCGAGACATGGATGCCCGATCGACGCGAGATGCACGCGAATCTGATGCATCCTGCCAGTCTCGGGACGCACTCGCACCAGGCTCGCGCCGAGACCATCGCGAGGCGGCGCGGGGAATCGCGCAACCACGAGGATGTGGCTGACCGCATCGCGCGGCGCATTCGAGCTGACCGACATCCGCTTGCGCTCCACAGGATGGCGTCCGATCGGACATTCAATCGTGATTCGATCGCGCGCGACGACGCCGCGAACGATCGCGAAGTAGGTCTTCTTAACCGTGCGATCCTTGAATTGCCGCGAGAGCGCCGTCTTGGCGAACGGCGTCCGCGCCACCACCATCACGCCCGAGGTATCCTTATCCAGCCGATGCACAATTCCCGGCCGCAGCACGCCGTCCGGCTCAGCCATCGTCGCGATATCGGGAAACCTCGCCAGCAGCGCATCGACGAGCGTGCCGTCATGATGCCCCGGCGCAGGATGCACCGTCATCCCGGCAGGCTTATTCACGACAATCACTTCCTCATCGGAAAAAAGAACATCGATTGGCGGCGCATCGGTAGGAATGGCCGCCGCAGTGCCGCGCGGCGGCGGATTGATCTCGATTCGCGCTCCCGCCCGCACCGCGCTCGAAGCTCGCGGCGCCGCGCCATTGACGATCACGAGCCCCGCCTTGATCATCCGCGCCGCCTGCGATCGCGAATACTCAGGCGCGAGCCGCGCCGAAATGAAAACATCCAACCGCATCCCATCCTGCTCGGCAGGCACAACGATTGTGATCGGCAGCTCCAATGACGTTTTTAAATTCTCTTTTCTTATCCCTCTCCTTATTTTCCGAATCCCTCTCCTGTAAGGAGAGGTGACCAGACAGTAAGGAGAGGAGACAATTGCATCACTGCGGGGCGGGATTCGCGGTCGGCGGCGCGGCAGTCACTCCCGGCGGCGCGCCTGGATCGGGGCAGGCCTCCGTTTGCGACGATGCGACCAGCACGCCATACGAGGTCTTGCGGCATCCCGTCGTCGTGTCCTCGGGATGTGAATAGAACCAGCACGCCGACATCGTCGTGGCGATAATCGCGAGCGTCGCGATCTTCACGATACGCATATCGCTACACCGCCTTGTACGGCACCGGATGCTTACCCTCGTAAGCCGCGATCTCCTTCTCATGCACGAGAGTCAGCGCGATATCGTCGAGGCCTTCGAGCATGCACTTCTTCAGAAACGGGTCGATCTCGAAATGCGCCGCCCATCCGAAGTCGTCCGACACTTTCTGATTCACGAGATCGATGGTGAGTCGATATGACTCGTAGTCGCCTGCCGCCTTCATCAGGTGATCGACTTCCTCGGGCTTGAGCTTGATCGGCAGCAGACCGTTCTTGAAGCAGTTGTTGTGAAAGATATCGGCGAACGACGGCGCGATCACTGCCTTGATGCCGAAATCGCCGAGCGCCCACACCGCATGCTCGCGCGAGCTGCCGCTTCCGAAGTTCTGCCGCGCGACGAGCACACCCGCATCGCGATAGCGCGCGCGATTCAGCACGAAGTCCTTGTTCTCGGAGCCGTCGGGATTCAGCCGCCAATCGAAGAAGAGCCCCTTCTTGAGCCCGCTGCGCACGACAGCCTTGAGAAACTGCTTCGGAATAATCTGATCGGTATCGACGTTGGCGCGATCGAGTGGCGCAACCTGTGCGGTAAAATTCTTGAATGGATTCATCTAGTTTCTCCTAACCTTTCGCGCCTCGCTTCGCGTCACTCTCCTTCTGCCTCCGGTCCCCCTCTCCTTATCCTAATCCTAGGAGAGGGCCAGGGAGAGGTCCAACGTTCGAAGTCCAACGCCCGCAACGACTCTTACGATCTCCAGGCATCCGTCACCTGCCGCGCGCATCGCGCACGGCACCCTCTCCCTGGTCAGGGAGAGGGATTTCAATGCCACTCGCGCACGTCGACGAAGTGCCCGGCGATCGCCGCCGCCGCCGCCATCTCGGGGCTCACGAGATGGGTACGGCCGCCCTTGCCTTGGCGGCCCTCGAAGTTGCGATTCGACGTGCTGGCGCATCGCTCGCCCGGCTTCAGGATGTCGGGGTTCATGCCGAGGCACATCGAGCATCCCGGCTCGCGCCAATCGAATCCCGCCTCGCGGAAAACCTTGTCGAGGCCCAGCTTCTCCGCCTCGCGCTTCACCAGCACTGAGCCCGGCACGACCATCGCGTTGACGCTGCTCGCGACGTGGCGGCCCTTGACGATCCTGGCCGCGGCCTCGAGATCGGCAACGCGCGAGTTGGTGCACGATCCGATAAACACGCGATCGATCTTGATGTCCTCGATCTTGGTGCCGGCCTCGAGCCCCATGTATTCGAGCGCGTTGGCCGCCGCCTTACGATCGGCCTCGTCGCCGAATGCGCCGGGATTCGGCACGCTCCCCGTGACTTCCGTGACCATCCCAGGCGTGGTGCCCCAGGTGACCTGCGGTGCGAGCGCGGCCGCATCGATCGTGATCGTGCGATCGAACTTCGCGCCCTCGTCGGTGCGGAATGTGAGCCACTTCTTCGCCAGATCGTCGAAAGCCTTGCCGCTCGGCAGATAGCGCCGGCCGCGCAGAAAATCGACCGTCTTGCTGTCGGCGGCGACCATGCCCGCGCGCGCGCCGGCTTCGATCGACATGTTGCAGACCGTCATTCGCTCTTCCATCGAGAGCGCTTCGATCGCTGGGCCGCGATATTCGACGACATAGCCGGTCGCGCCGTCGGTGCGAATCTTGCCGATGATCCCCAGGATGATGTCCTTCGCCGTGACGCCTTTGCTGCGCGTGCCTTCGACGCGAATCTCGAAGGTTTTCGGCCGCGCCTGCCACAGGCACTGCGTCGCGAGCACGTGCTCGACTTCGCTGGTGCCGATTCCGAAGGCGAGCGCGCCGAACGCGCCATGCGTCGCGGTATGGCTGTCGCCGCACACGATCGTCATCCCGGGCTGCGTGAGTCCGAGCTCGGGACCGATGACGTGCACGATTCCGTTGCCCTCGGCGCCGAGATCGAAGAGCGGGATTCCGAACTCGCGCGCGTTACGCCGCATCATTTCAACCTGCAGCGCGGAGTCGGCGTCGGCGATCGGCTTCATCTGATCGACGGTCGGGATATTGTGATCGAGCGTCGAGTAAGTGCGGCTCGGCACACGAATCTTGCGGCCGGTGTTGCGCAGGCTCTCGAACGCCTGCGGCGAAGTGACCTCGTGCACCAGGTGAAGGTCGATATAGAGGAGCGCGGGCTGGCCCGGATTCTCCATGACCACGTGCTCGTTCCAGATTTTCTCGAAAAGCGTCTGCGGCGCCATCGCGTGAGATACCTCAGTCGTCGGAAGATCGTCGGAAGGACTAATTATGCGACATCGTGGGGATCGATCAAACCGCGGAATCGGAAAAGAAAAGGATCATCACCAAGGCACAAAGGCATAAAGCGAAGCGGCGAAGGGCGCCGCTTCGAGAAAGTATTCTTAGTGCCTTCGTGCCTTTGTGGTGATTTCTGACTGCTGCGCTATTATTCGAGACCGTGGATGTGGAGGTGATGTGATGGCAGCGAATGAGATTCCCCGGGACCTCGACGATTCAGTGGCATCAGGCGATCTCACAACTAACGTCGAGCGATGCGACGCATGCAACGCCCCGATGAAGCCGATGGGCCACTGCAAGTACTGGTGCCTGAGATGCGGCTTTCTGAGAACGTGCAACGACGTGATTTGAAGGAAGTAAACGACGCCGCTGATGCGTTGCGAAGAGTTGTGGACGCGGTTCGTATGTCAGCGAACGGCGCTACTGTTAGTAGTAAATGGGGAGGATCAGAGAATGCGTCGCCGGAGCAAAATTGCGATCATCGCATTGGTGATGGTCGTTGGTACCTTCTCGGCGCTGACGCCCTCAGCTAGCGCCAATGACGTGAACGATCTGGCGTGGCGGTCGATGTCCTCCACTGAAGATTCTGGTTTCCTCGAACGGGTTCAAGATTGCTGCAATTGCGCGCCGACTGATTCCGATATGCAGTGCTTTGCCGAATGCAATGCGATGCTGCCGCGATGCCGTCCGCCCGCACCCCGTGCGGCGAGCCCGCGCGCCGCGGGAGTTGCGTGCAGATACGCGCTTACCAGCTATTGCTGCGCAGGTTCGCCGCATATCTATTATTCGCGCCTTGCAACTCCCCTGTGTCCCGGCGCCCGCTGCACCGTAACGGCGTGGATTTATGGAAAGAATCATTTCCTGGCCGGATTCGCATGCACCCAGAGCTATCTCCCCCGCGGGTCGAACCCGAATTAGTCAAGTTATCGCAAGAACGTCCGTTGCAAAGCGCTCGGAATGACCGTGTTTGTAGTTGCCCAGCCGATATGACTCGGGACCGCGGGCTCTACTTAATCCGATGCGTCGGTGCGATGCGGTCGGCGCGTGCTAAGCCGCGGCTGATTGCTTCGTCGCCAAATTTTTTCATTACCGAATCGAGCGCGCGGTTTAACCGCTGGTGCTTCGTGTCCGACTCGACGCGTTTTTCGAACAGGCCCAGCTGGCCTGCAGCAGAGCGTTCCAGATTATGCACCTGCACGCCGGCGAGACGCGCGCGTTCTTTCACCTTCACGCGCGATAGCAGAAACGTCGCGACGCGCGTGATCTCCGGGCCGTCGTCGGTCGGCGCGTCGAGCGTAAAGCTGCGGGTAACGAGCGGAAATCGGCCGCCGCCGAGCGGGCGCGCGAGCTTCAACTTGAGCGTCACCGTTCGCGCGCGAACTTCGTCGGCACGCAGCCGCCGCGCGATCGCGTCGCCATGCGCAATCAGCACGCGCTTCAGCTCGTCGGAGTCGAGCGCATAGTCGCGCTCGAAGGTGTTTTCCTCGCCGTAGGATTTGCGCTGCCAGTCCGCGACGACGGTGCGCGAATCGTGTGCGTTGGCGAGGCCATGAAGATGCGGTCCGAGCGAGCCGAAGAGGCTGCGCAGTTCGCCGACATCGCGATGCGCGAGATCGCCAACCGTGCGGATATCGTGACGGTTCAGCCGCTCCAGCGTCACGCGTCCCACGCCCCACAGCCGCTCAACAGGTAGCGGCCACAGGAACTCCGTCAGATGGTCCGGGCCCAATATCAGCAAGCCGTCGGGCTTCGACATGTCGCTCAGAATCTTCGCGACCATCTTGGTGCAGGAGACGCCGACCGACACGACGAGCCCAGTCGCATCGAGCACGCGGCGCCTCAATTCCGATGCGACGTGCTGCGCCGTTCCTAGCAGGCGCTCGGTGCCGGTGAGATCGATAAAGGCCTCGTCGAGCGAGAGCGGTTCGACAACCGGGCTGAAGCTTTCGAAGATGTGTTTAATTTGGTGCGACAGCTCGACGTAGCGATGCATCCGGCCCGGCAGGAAAATTCCGTCGGGGCAAAGTTTATGCGCCTGCGCCGCCGGCATCGCAGAGCGCACGCCGAACTTGCGCGCCTCGTACGAGGCTGAAGTGACGACGCCGCGCGCGCTGCGCCCGCCGACGATGACCGGCAGTCCCTTGAGACTCGGATTATCCAGAATCTCGACCGACGCGTAGAAGGCGTCCATGTCGGCGTGCGCAATCACGCGCGGCCACGGCGCGTTCATGCGACTTGCGCGGGCGCCAGATGCGCCAGGATTTTTTCCGCGGCTTGCTCGCCGCTGCGGATACAATCCGGAATTCCGACGCCGCGATAGGCTGCGCCTGCGAGCGCAAAAGCCGGAACGCCCTCTGCGAGGCGCTCGATCTCGGCGACGCGCGCCAGATGACCGACGACATATTGCGGCATCGCGAGCGGCCATCGGCGGACAGATGCAAATTGCGGCTCCGCCTCGACCTTGAGCAGCGCGCGGAACTCGTCGCGCGCCGCTGCGATCATTTCATCATCGGAGAGCCGCATCATGTCGGTCTGCAAAACCCCGCCGATAAACGCGCGCGCGCTGATGAACCCCTCGGGCGCGCGATTTTCGTACTTCAGATTCGAGAAGCTGCCCGCGATTATCCGCCGATGCTCGGCAATCGGTACGACGAAGCCAAAGCTTCGCGGATGTGTAGGAAAATTCGTCTCACGGTAGACGAGGTTGACGACTGCTGCCGACGCATAGCTGATTTCGCCGAGCACCCGCGCGAGTGGCTCTAGCGAAGCCGATAGAATCGGCGAAGCCGCGTGGGCTGGCACCGTGCAGATCACAGCGTCGGCATCTTCGGAAGTTCCATCGATGAAAGTCACGCGCCAGAAGTCGCCCTCGCGAGCGATCGAACGCACTTCGGTACCAGTGCGGATACATCCGCCGAGCTTTGCCGCGAGTGTCTCGGGCAGGATACCGACGCCGCTGCGAAAACTCAGAAACAGGTTCCAGCGCGCGCCGCTCGTGCCCTTCGACATCGAGGTGCGCGCCCGTTCTGCCGCACGCAGGCCCTTGTAAACGCTGCCGTAGCGCCGCTCCATTTCGATAAAGCGCGGCATCGTCGCGCTGAGGCTGAGCTGCTCGGGATCGGCGGTGTAGATTCCGCCTGCGAGCGCCTGCGCGACGCGATCGAGCACTTCGTTGCCGAGCCTGCGCCGCACAAACGACGCCAGCGATTCTTCGCCATCGGCGCGGCGCGCGGGAATCAAAGGCTCGAGCGCGATACGCATCTTGCCCAGCGGCGAGAAGAGCTCGCTGCGCAGGACGGGGCCGAGCCGTGTCGGCGCCATCAGCGAGAATCCTTCCGGGATCTCGACCAATCGCCCATTGCGGACGATCAATGTGCGGCGAAACTCCTCGCGCGTCGGGATTAACTCGGAGTCAATTCCAAGGCGCTGCGCCAGCGCGCGCGCTTCGGGCTTCTCGGAGAGAAACGAGTCGGCGCCGGTTTCGATTACAAAGCCATCGCGGCGAATCGATTCAAGCGGTCCACCGACACGCTGCGAGCGCTCCACCAGCGTCACTTCGAGCGGCACCTCGCGCGCCGCGGCCAGCTCGCGCAGGCGATATCCGGCGGCAAGGCCCGTGATGCCTGCGCCGATTACCGCGACGCGTCGTGCTTTGATCGGTGAACTCGTGGCCGCCGCCTCCATTGCGAATCAGGTGAGGTGCTCGCGAATGATCGCCGCCATCATCGCGATAAAATCCGGATGGTCGCCGACTGTCGCCGCACGTTCCATCCTGACGCCGCATTCGCGCGCGACCGCGGCCGCCTCGATATCGAGATCGTAAAGCACTTCGACATGGTCGCAGAGAAAGCCGATCGGCGTCACGATCGCGGCGCGCGAGTCGAGGTTTCTGATCGCGTCGCGCACGTCGGGCTCCAGCCACGGTTCGCGCGGACTGCCGCTGCGGCTCTGATACGCGAGTTGCCAGTTCGTAATTCCGAGCGAATCCGCAACGAGGCGCGACGACTGCATCAGTTGATCGACGTAGCCGCTCGCATTCGCCATCGCGAGTGGGATGCTGTGTGCGGTGAAGATGAGTCGCATGCTCTCGCGCTCAGCACCGTCGAATCGTGCGAGCGCTTCGCCGACCCGCGACGCGACTGCACTGATGAACTTTGGATGCGCGTGCCAAGGCGCGGGATGAACGATCTGTGACGCGCGGCCATCGAGCTTTGCCTGCGCGTCGCGCACGCTCGCCTGATAACGCTCCCAACTCGCTTCGCTGCGATGGGCGGCGAGGATGAACGCGAGCGTGCGGCGCGCGCCAACTTCGGCGAGAGTGCGCATCGCGTCATCTATATACGGCGTCCAGTTGCGCATTCCGACTTCGATCCGGATCGGTGTTCCAGCGAGCGCCGCACGGAGCGCGTCAGCCTGTCGTATCGTGAGATCGTTGTACGGCGACCTGCCGCCTAACAAATCGTAATGGCGCACTACCTCTTCGTAGCGCTCGCGCGGGACGGGCCGCCCGCGCAGGACGTTGTCGAGAAACGGGCGCACTTCGTCGGCGCGCGTCGGACCGCCAAATCCCACCAGCAGCACGGAATCGATCGCGCCGCCCGCGGCCATCGCTTATCTCCGGCTCATCTCGTGGACCATGTCCACGAGCGCGATCACGTGATCGACGGGCGTGTCGGGCAGGATACCGTGACCGAGATTGAAGATATGACCGGGGCGGCCGCCGGCCTGATCGAGGATCGCGCGCGCGCGTTTTTTGATCTCGGCGATGTCGGCGAAGAGCGCGATCGGATCGAGATTGCCCTGCACCGCGACGCCGTGGCCGAGGCGCGCCCAGGCTTCGGCGAGATCGACGCGCCAGTCGAGACCGATCACGTCGCCGCCACCCTCGCGCATCAGCTCGAGCAGGTTGCCGGTCACGGTGCCGAAGTGAATCACGGGGACATTCGCCGGAATCGCCGAGATCACTGCCGTCATGTGCGGCAGCACGAAGCGTCGATAGTCGTCCGGACCGAGGCTGCCGACCCATGAATCGAAAATCTGCACGAGGTCGGCGCCGGCCGCGATCTGCATCTTGAGGTAGCCGGCCGTGATGCGCGCGAGCGTTTCCATCAGGCGATGCCACGTGTCGGGTTGCGTGTACATCAGCGTTTTCGTCGTCTGGTACTGGCGCGACGAGCCGCCCTCGATCAGGTACGACGCCAGCGTGAAGGGCGCGCCGGCGAATCCGATGATCGGAGTCTTCGCGCCGATCGCGGACTTCACCAGCTTGATCGCCTCGCCGACGTAGCCGAGCGATTCGACGTCGACATCGGCAATGCGTTCGAGATCGGCCGCATTGCGAACCGGATGATCGATGATCGGTCCGTCGCCTTTCTCGTAATGGAGTCCCGCGCCCATCGGAATCAGCGGCAACAGGATGTCAGCAAAGATTATCGCGGCGTCGACGCCGAGCCGCCGGGCGGCGGTGACGGTGACTTCGGCTGCGATCTCGGGCCGCTGGCACATCTCGATGAAATCGTGCTGGGCGCGCACGCGCTGATACTCCGGCATGTAGCGGCCCGCTTGGCGCATCAGCCAGATGGGAGTGTAAGGGGTCGCCTCGCGGCGGCATGCCTTGAGTAGCGGATGATCGTGGTGAGGCGACCGTGTCGCGCTCGGAGCTTCGCGGCGCGGGCGTGCGATCTCGACCACTTCGGCGCGGCTGCGATACGCGCGCTTGTCGGCAACGATCGCAGCGGCACGCGTGGCGGCCTCTCTTATTAGATGCCCGAGCTTCGGATGCTCGGGCTCGAAATCGACCTGGATACCGTGAGTGCGAAGTTGCTCGCTGCACACCGGGCCAACCGATCCGATCGCCATCGAGGTGAAAGCGCGGCGCAGCGAATCGCCGAGACCTTCGGCATCGGCAACTTGCAGCACGTTGGTGACCTGGTTGGAGCTGGTAAAGATCGCGACGTCTGCTTCGCCGCGGGCGATTCTGCCGAGCGCATCGATCAGCGGCCCGCGGTCAGTGGGCAGCGCCCATCGATAGACCGGAACGATCGTGACCGCGGCGCCGCGCGCTTCGAGTCCGACGATCAGCTCGCGATTCGACACGCCGTATTCCTGGATCGCGATGCGCTTGCCCTTGAGGCTGAGCTTGGACGCGACCATCGTCAGCAACTCGCGCCAGGTGTTGGGCTCCGGTACGACGATCGCCGGTTCGACACCGAGCTCGCGCAACGCCTGCACTGGCTTGGGTCCGCGCGCGACGGTGGCGATGTGCTTGAGTGCGTCGATGATCAGCTCGCGCCGATGCCGCGTCTCAATCACCGTGAAAAGTGCGCGCGTGCCGACGCCGGTGAGGAATATGACAGCATCGAAGGCGCCGCTGAGCAGGCGCTCGGCGAAATCCAGCGCGGCCTGATTGTCTTCGAGCGGAACCTCGCGCATTGCAGGCGCGATGATCGCCTCGCCGCCGCGGCGCGCGATCAGCGTGGCGACCTCGGCCGCCATCCGGCTCTCGAACGCGACGACGCGAAGGCCCGCGAGACCGCCTGCGGTCTGGGGAGAATTTGGCTCGGTGCTAGACTCCATGATGACGCGGCAGCGCGCCGCAAAAGTCATCTTGCACCGATGCCGAGCGGCAAGTCCATGCCGTCAGAAACTAACTTTGCTGGCTGGTGCCGGCGTGGTACGACTCTCGCGTTGGAGTGCGGCGCGATGAAACTCCGAGTCCTGATCTTCATCTGCATGCTCGTGGTGCTGGGCGCTTCGGCTGCGCTGGCCGAGAGCGCCGCGCCGGACGACTTCATGGGCCCGGTCAGCGAGCAAGAGCCGCTGTTCGACGGTCTCGGCGATATCCATCACAAAGTCAGCACCGATGCGCTTTACGCGCAGCGGGTTTTCGACCAAGGCATCTCATTCATATATGCATTCAACCGGCCCGAGGCGCTGGGCTCGTTCCGTGAAGCTGCGCGGCGCGATCCGAATCTCGCGATGGCATATAGGGGAATCGCGCTGGCGCTCGGGCCGAATTACAACGCGCCTGCCGACGCCGGGCACGGCAAGATGGCATTCGCCGCGATCGCCAAAGCGCAATCGCTCGAATCGAGTGCGACCCAAGCCGAGCGCGGCTTTATCGACGCACTCGCCAAACGCTACCCCGCGGACGGGCTCGTCGATGACGCGCATGCAAGGGCATATGCCGACGCGATGCGGCAGCTCGCGCATCGCTATCCTGACGACGCCGATGCCAACACGATGTTCGCTGAGTCGCTCATGGACCTGCATCCGTGGGCGTTGTGGACCAGCGACGGCCAGCCGGTCGGGGGCACCGAGGAAATCGTCGCGACGCTCGAGGCGACGATTGCAAAGCATCCGAATCACACGGGCGCGAATCATTACTATATCCACGCCGTTGAGGCGTCGAAGAATCCCGGGCGCGCGCTGCCCGAGGCGCAGCGGCTGCCGAAACTCGCGCGGGGTGCCGGCCATCTCGTGCACATGCCGTCACACATCTATTTTCGCGTCGGGCGCTACAACGATGCGGCCAGGGCGAACGTGCATGCGATCCGCGTCGATCGCGCATACATGCGCGAGCGCGGCGACAAGAACGACTACGCATTGATGTACTATCCGCACAACATCGATTTCCTGTCGGCCTCATAGATGATGGAGGGCAATCAGCGCGGCGCGCGTACAGCAGCGCGGGAACTGGCAGATGCGGTCCCGATGGCGGCGGCTCAGCAGATGCCGATGGTCGAGGAGCTCGCGTCGCCGGTGATCCTCACGGCAGTGCGGTTCGGCCAATGGAAATACGTGCTCCAGGAAAAGGCGCCGCCGCCCGGGTTCGCCTATTCGAATGTGATCTGGCATTACGCGCTAGGTGGCCTTTGTTTCTTTGTGGTTATCTTCGCTTTCGGGTGGACAGTAACTTAGAACGAGAAAGGGAAAAACATGATGCCTCGATCTTTCCAGCGCCTGGTTCCGATTTGCGTTGGTGTCTTTGCTCTACTGTGGATGTCGGCTGCGGCGCGGGCGCAGAATTCGCCGCCGGGCGGGGTGGCTGAAACGGCTCCGGTGCCTGCGAATCAGATTCCCAAGTATGTCAGCGACGCGGTCAATTCTCCCGGTCGTCCCGCCGCTGATCGCGCGCTCGATGCGGGCCGCCAGCCGGCGCAGATTCTGACCTTCTTCGGCATCAAGCCGGGGATGCAGGTGGCGGATATTTTCGCTGGCGGCGGATATACGACCGAGCTGCTCTCGCGCGTCGTCGGTCCCACCGGAAAGGTCTATTCGCAGAACGGACCTTTTCCACCGCAGTTCGCGAAAGTGAAGGCGGCCTACGATGCGCGCATGAAGGAGCCCGCGATGAGCAACGTCGTTGCGGTTAGCAAGCCGTTCAACGCGAGCGACATGCTGCCCGTGCCGCCGGGATCGCTCGACGCGGTTATCATTCATGAGAACTATCACGACCTGGTCGGGCATCATCTGTCGCCTGACAACGTGAACGCGCAGGTGTTTAAGGCGCTCAAGCCCGGCGGTTTCTATTGCGTCGTCGATCACAGCGCGGCCAACGGTTCTGGCGATCGCGACGCGGCGACCCTGCATCGTATCGACGAGAATTTCGAGATTCAGCAGATCGAAAAGGCGGGATTCAAGCTTGCCGCCGCATCGAGCGCGCTCAGGCATCCGGAAGACGATCGCACCTGGATCGTCTTCAAGAAGCGCGGGCAGACCGATCGCTTCATGCTCAAGTTTGTGAAACCGGCGAGCTGAGGGGCAGAGTAGCGCCATGAAGATCGGACTTTTCGCGATGGGTATCGGCGTCGGCGCGCGGCCGCTGACGGTGCGGAGGATCGCCGAGACGGCGGAGCGCACGGGATTTTCGACGCTGTGGGTGGGAGAGCATGTGGTGCTCTTCGATCACGTCGATTCGAAGTATCCGTACTCGGAGAGCGGCGATTTCGGCGTGCCGGGCGGCTCGGACTGGCTCGACCCGTTTATCACGTTGACTTATGCGGGAGCGATTACGAATCGTATCCGCCTCGCGACGGGAATCTGCCTTCTGCCGGAGCACAATCCGATCGTGCTGGCCAAAGAGATCGCGACGCTCGACAAGCTCTGCGGCGGGCGTTTCATCTTCGGCGTCGGTATCGGATGGTCAGCGGAAGAATTCGCCGCGCTGGGAATTCCGTTCGAGCGGCGCGCGCACCGCACGGTCGAATATCTGAAGGTGATGCGCAAGCTGTGGAGCGAGGACGTCACGACATTCCACGGCGAGTTCGTGAACCTTGAGCGCGCGCGCTCGTATCCAAAGCCCGCGCAGGGCGGGCGGCTCCAGGTGTGGTTCGGTGGCGAGAGCGCGCCCGCGATGCGGCGCGTCGCGGAGCACGGCACGGGATGGCATGCGTTCAACCTGGATCCCGATGAAGCGCGCGAGAAGATCCAGAAGCTGCATTCGCTGATGCGCGAGAAGGGCCGCGATTCCAAGGAAGTCGAAATCGCGGTGAGTCCGTTCCGCAAGCGCGTGACGATCGACGATCTGAAGCGCTACCGCGACGCGGGTGTCGATGAGATCGTGATCGTGACGAATCCGCCCGAGAATGAATCCGAGACCGCTGACTGGGTCGAGCGCATCGCCGAGAAGTGGATCGTCCCGGCGTCGAAACTGTAAAGATTCGGATCAGTTTTTTGATCCCTCTCCCGGTCAGGGAAGGCTCTTAGAAATAGAGATGACTGATTGTTGTTGCGGGCTGACTAGAAGAGGCGGGCGTATTCTATTGCTGGGCAGCGGTCCACTATCACTTTCAGGCCGGCTTTCTGAGCTTTACGGGAGGCTTCGAGGTGGATTACGCCGAGCTGGCACCAGAGGGTTTTGGCGCCTTTCTTGATCGCTTGCTCGACTACTTCGGGGACGAATTCTGATCTGCGGAATACGTCGACCATTTCGATTGCGTCGGGAATCGAGGCGAGATCGCGATAACATCGCTCGCCCAGGTCGCGCTTGAGCGCATCGGGGGCGAGTTGGGGATTTACCGGGATCACGCGGAAGCCGTGGGATTTCAGGAGCTTGGCGATCTTCAGGCTGTCGCGTGCGGGATTGTCGGAGCATCCGATGACCGCGACGGTCGTGGGATGCGACAGGATCGCGCGAATTTCTGCGTCCGGGGGATTTTCAAATTCCATCGCGCCTACTCCACGAAAATTCGTTCGATCAGCTCCGGGATCAGCCGCTTGATTTCTTCGCGGCACTCGGAAAAAACCACGTCGCCTTTTTCGTAGGGGTCGTCGATATCGCCCTTCTCGCCCGCGAAGGATCGCAGCGTATGCACCCGCTCAGGATGCGACACGGTGAAGCGCACGAGGAGGTCTTTGGCCTGCTGATCGGTCATCGCGATCACGAGCTCGGCCTCGTCGAGCATCTCGGGATGGCGCTTCAAGTCGGTCGAGGTCGCCTCGTCGTCGAGGTGGATACCGTCCTCGCGCAGCGCCATCTTTGTGTCCAGCGAGACGAGTGCGCCGTCGCGCGCGTAGGGCGCGATGCCGGCGGACTTGATCGTCACGTGATGCTCTTCGATGCCGTGCTTGCGCAGCTCGCGGCGCAGGATGTGCTCGGCCATCACGCTGCGCGCGGTGTTGGCCGCGCAGATGAAAAGGACGGAACGAAAGCGCGGCTCGCGAGGAGCCGCGCCTTTCGGTTTCGCTTGATGCTCGGACAAATCAGACTCCGCTCAGACTCCGCCGCTCATCACTTCGCCCATGCTCTCCTTCTTGGTCGCGCCCTTGCCGAGCTCTTCCTTGAGCTTGGCACCGAGCTCGGCCGGCTCCCACATCGAGCCCTTCTTGGTGACCTTGGCCGCGGTATGCCATCCCTTCATCAGGAAGACGGTTCCCATGCCGACGCGGAAGACTTCGCCATGGACATCCTTGGCGTCGTCGCTCGACAGCCACGCGATAAGCGGGGCGACGTGCGCCGGTGAGAACGGATCCCACTCGCCGGCCTTGGCGGTGCCCATTCCGGCCGCGGTCTGCGGGGTCGCGTCGACTGTCAGGCGGGTTCGCGCGACAGGCGCGATTGCGTTGGCGGTGACGCCGTAGCGGCTCATCTCGCGGTCGACGATGATCGCCATCGCGGCGACTGCGGCCTTGGCCGCGCCGTAGTTGCTCTGGCCCGCGTTGCCCAGGATGCCCGAATCCGAGCTGGTGTTGATGAGGCGGCCGTTGAGTACATTGCCGGCCTTATGCTGCTCGCGCCAGTACGACGTGGCGTGGCGAGCGACGTTGAAGGTGCCCTTCAGGTGCACGGCGACGACGGCGTCCCAATCCTCTTCGCTCATGTTGAAGATCATGCGATCGCGCAGGATACCGGCGTTGTTAACGACGATGTTCAGCTTGCCGAAGTTGTCGATCGCGCAATCGATGATGCGCTTGGCCGACTTGAAATCGGTAACGCTCTCGAAGTTGGCGACGGCCTCTCCGCCTGCGGAGCGGATCTCCTTGACCACGTCCTCGGCTGGCGAACGCGACTGGCCGGTGCCGTCGAAGTGACCGCCGAGATCGTTGATGACGACCTTGGCTCCGTGTTTGGCGAGCAGCAGGGCTTCTTCGCGGCCGATACCGCGCCCGGCGCCGGTGATTACCGCAACTTTTCCGTCCAATAGTGCCATGTTAGTTCCTCTTCAGTTTTCCTTCGATTTATTAGTTGCATTCGGAGTCGGCGCCTGCTGGGCAACCTCGCCCGGTCCAACCACGTCAAAATCCTCTTTGGGCTCGCGCAAGGCCTCCTCGGTCTTGCTCGGTATCTCGTAGATCAAATCCACGGTCATGAGCGATTTGTTCTTGTCGTCAGGATAAATCATGACGCTGGCGGGGCGCCCCTCCTTGCTGAAATCGCACGACCAGGTCTTACGCGCGGGCATGATGAGCGACGACGTGATGCTGTAGCCGTGCTTCTTGAGCTCTTCCTTGTAGTAGGCCGCCATCGGCTGCATCTGGCCGTCGGAGGAGAAGACGATCTCGCGCATCGCACCCTTGGGCTTGCGAACGTGCTCGACCTTGATCCCCGGATACATCGGCATATCGGGGAAGAGATCAGACGGGATGGCCTTGCTCGTCTCCTCGGCGTCGGGATGATGCTGCTCGGGGGGAGGCTCGTAGGAAATCGGCGCCGGCTTCGGCTTGCATCCGACGGCGATCAGGAGAATTGCGACGAGCGCGGCTACGCTCACGCGTGGGATGAAGATTAGTGCTCGGCGCACCGTCATAATTAATTGCAGGGACAAATTTCTCAAAGTTGCAATGCTCTGGAAAAAGAACGACCGCGGAGCGGTCCAGTTCTTGATAGAATTGAGGGACCAAGAAGTCAAGCTGGTGACGGAGCTCGAATCGGCCTGGGAATGCCGTAGGGGATGACAATCGCGGCCCAACTCTCTGCCTGCCCGATTGGAATTTCGCCCAAGGTCACCAAGCAAGTCCATAAGATTACCCCGCCGGGCGCGTCATGGGAACTCGCGCTCAGGCTGCGACTTTTGCAAAGATTACAGATGTTTCGCCGGGCTCAGGTTACGGGCTCTTGACAAATGCCCCGGGACTATTGCATTCAAACTTTCCGCGCCATCTCTAAGACCGCTAGGTCTTGGCCGGCTGGTGGGGCTCGAAGTTTGGTTACAGCCGGTTTAGAGAACCGCAGAGGCTTTGGGGCAGTTACAACGGTCGAGCGGGACCAATATGCGCCGCTCAAATCTATTCACAGTTGAGAGGATAAGAGATGCAGAGTCAATTCAGTATTCTGGGAATGATCCAGCAGGGCTACTATGCCACCTACCCCTTGCTGTTCATCTCCGTCATTTGCCTGGCGATCATTTTTGAGCGCGTATGGCAACTGTGGGGCGTAGCGCCCAGGGCGGCCAAGCTGGCGGATGCACTCATCCCGCAGCTTCGGCAGGGCAAATTCAACGAAGCACTGCAGGCGACGCAGGCCCGTTCCAACGCAGCCGAGCGTATCTATCACACGTTGATCGCGGCCTCACAGACCCTCGATCGCGACCAGTTGCTCCAGCTCGACGATGAGCGCCGTTACCAGGAAGGTATCGAGCTCAAGCGCTATGTCTGGGTGCTCGCGACCGCAGGCTCCTCGGCCCCGTTCATCGGGCTGTTCGGCACGGTCGTCGGTATTCTCGTGGCCTTCCAGTCGATGGCCATCATGGGCACCGGCGGTTTCTCGGTCGTCGCGGCCGGTATTTCTGAAGCGCTCATTTCGACGGCACTTGGACTCGCCGTCGCGATCATCGCGGTTATTTTCTTCAACTACTTCTCGGTCCGCATCGAGAACATCAACGCGATCATGCATATCAACTCCGATCGCCTGATCGACGCGGCCCTGCAGGGGAGACAGTCGCGTGGCAATTAGCGGACCTGGCGGGGGCGGCGGAGTTTTCTCCGAAATCAACATCACCCCGCTGACCGATATCTTCCTGGTTCTGCTGATCATCTTCATGGTGACCACCTCGGTCACCATCGAGTCGGCGGCGCACGTCGATCTGCCCAACGCGACGAACACCAACCCCGAGAACAAGGGCGTGATCGTCACCTACACGTCGCAGCACGAGCTGTTCGTCAACTCGCGCGACGTTCCCGAGCGCGAGCTGCTGCCGCAGTTGCGCGAGGCGCTGGGCAAGGTCGATGCGAAGATCGTCGTTTTCCAGGGTGATCGCAAAGTGCTGCTGGGCGACATGGTACGCATCCTCAATATCGCCAAGGCTGCAGGCGCAGGGCAGATAGCGATCGCGGCTAAACGGGTGACGGGCGCACAGCTCGCCAACCAGTCCTCCGGAGGCTGACGCGGCCGCTGAGGCCTAGGAGTATCGCCAATGGCAATGAGCAGTAACAGGGGCGGTGGGGTCTTCTCGGAGATCAACATCACCCCGCTAACCGATATCTTCCTCGTCCTGCTGATCATCTTCATGGTCACGACGGCGGTGACGATCGAGTCCGCGGCACACGTCGATCTGCCCAAGGCCGAAGCATCGGCGCCGACCGACAAACCCAAGGGCGTCATCGTCACGTACACGGCCGATCGCCAGATCTACGTCGGCGAGAAGTCCGTGACCGAGCCGGAGTTGATGCCGGCGCTGCACACGGCGCTGGACGCATCGCCCGACAAGATCGTGATCTTCCAGGGGGATCCGAAGGTTATTCTGGGTGACATGGTGCGCATCCTGGACATCGCCAAGAGCGCTGGCGCGTCGGCAATCGCGATCGCGGTTTCCGCTGGCGGCGGCGGTGGTGGTGGCGCGGCTCCGCCCGCAGGCGGGATGTGATCTAACGTGGCTTGGGGAATTTGTGGCGCGCGGGGAACGCGCACGGGAGTATAATATTTGGGAATCTCGACCCGGGTCTGACTACCTCGGCCCAGGCGGGGAGCACGCTTTAATATGGTAATAATTATCGCAGCTCTGGTTCTGTCTACGTTCGTCGTCGCGTTTTTCCTGTATCGGCTCATGTCCAAACGCGAGGCGGCGGCGGAACTTCGTCGCGATGAAGACGAGGCCGATGCGAGCCGCCTGCAGCAGATCAAGGATTATCTGCGGCTCTTCATTGGACCATTCCCGCTCTCCATCGCATTGCACGTGATCGCGCTGCTGTTCCTGATCATCACGGTCCACGAACAGCGCGGTCGCGAGCTAATCATGGTCAACCTCGAAGCGGGCGGCGGCGGTGGCGGCGGCAACGAGATGCAAGATCTCGATATGCCGGAAGTGCCAATGCCTGACTCCGCTCCGCAGACAACCGAATCGCCCACGGCGGTTGATACCTCGCAGGCAGTCGGCCTCGCGAACGACTATGTGCGTTCAGCGGGCGGCGGCGGTATCGGTATCGGTCGTGGCGGCGGCATGGGCTCCGGTTACGGCCGCGGTATCGGGTCCGGCTTCGGCGGATTCATCGGTGAATTGCGCCGCAAGGGCCTCGATGTGGTGCTGGTTATCGACGGCACCGGTTCGATGAGCCTCATCATCGACGACGTTAAGGCGAAGATGGCACAGCTCGTCACGGCTGTGCACAGACTCGTGCCGATTGCGCGCGTTGGGATCATCGTGTTCGGCGGCCAGGGCGAGAAGATGCAGATTCAGCCGCTGACACTGAACCCGCAAAAGCTGGCGACATTTTTGAGCGGCATCCAGGCGATGGGCGGCGGTGAGTGGGAAGAAGATACCTACGGCGCGGTCCAGACAGCGGTCGAAAAGATGGACTGGAAGCCGTACGCGAAGAAAGTCATCGTGCTAGTCGGAGATTCGCCGCCGCACAAGGAGGACTTCCAGCCGCTGCTCGCTTTGATCCACAAATTCAAGGACGAGAACGGCACGTTCAACACGGTTGACGTGGCGGCAGAAGAACACGAGCGGTTCGAGCGCGAGTTCTGGCTGAAGGTGCATCGCGAGGAGCCGCCGAAGATTTCACCGCTGCCGGCGTTCTATCGTCAGACGCAAGCTGCGTATCGGGTGCTCGCGACTGCGGGAGGTGGTGCGATGCGTTCGCTGTCCAAGGACGCGCACATCAACCAGCAGGTGCTGATCCTCGCGTTCGGCGAGCAATGGCAGAACCAGGTCGCCGCATTCGGTCGCGGTCTCAACCAAAGTGGAGGATCGGGCGGCGGAGGCGGCCAATAGCGGAAATGATTGTCTCTTCGCGCTATACTAAATAGCGGAGAGATGACCATGAGGAACTCAACCATCACAAGCGCGGCTGCACTCGCAGCCGCGCTTCTTTTTGCCTTTCCCGCGCCACGCGCGCTTGCCTACGACATGCGTCGTCCGATGCGCGAGCAGAAGGATCTGCCGCCCGCCCTCATCCAGTCCTTGCAAGACCATCTATCGGATGAAGCAGGGCCCTACTTTGACGAGCAGGACAAACGCAAAGCCGACAAGCAGACCTACGTGGATTTACAGATGAAATTCGAGTACCTGCCGACCTACGGGCCGCATCACCAGGTGACGGTCAGCGCCAAGATGGGCGGTGCCGAGTACGATCCGAACAAGCCCGGCAGCAGCAAAGGCGCGGCGACCGGAACGCTCAAGTATCTCGTCTTCACTTACGCGCTCGAGAACGGCAAGTGGGTTGAGATCGCCAAGCCCAAGTGGGAGAAGCAAGCCCTTGGTGCGGCCGCGGGCGCGAAGATGACGGGTAACATCGCGCGTGGCGACAAGCGCCAGGCCGCCCAGCAAAAAGCCGCCCAGACTCATGCCGCGGCGGCGGCAGCGGCCGCAGCCGCCCAGCAGGCCGCAGACCACGCCGGTGGTGCCGACTGAGCGGCGCCGCGCAGCAGCTATCGCGAACCGTGCGCAGCGCCGTCGTATTTAAATGCGGATAGTGTATTCTCCATCGCCGCGGCCATTTGTGACATCTCGACCGCCGCTGATTGCGTATCGTTTGCGCCCGCCGACGTGCCCTGCGCTGCGCGTGCGACCGCGCTGATACTCTCGGCGACTTTGCCGCCGCCGCTGGCAGCCTCGGCGACATTGCGCGTGATCTCATTGGTCGTTGCGGTCTGTTCTTCGACGGCGCTTGCGATCACGTTGGCGATATCGTTGACCCGCGCGATCACGCCGCCGATTTGACTGATCGCGTCGATCGCATTGCGCGTGTCGGACTGGATCGTATCGATCTTCTGACCGATGTCTTCGGTCGCGCGTGCGGTTTCCTTGGCCAACTCCTTGACCTCGTTGGCTACGACGGCGAAACCCTTGCCGGCTTCCCCGGCGCGCGCCGCTTCGATCGTGGCATTGAGCGCGAGCAGATTGGTTTGCTGCGCAATCGAGGTGATCACCTTGATGACCTCGCCGATCCGGGTGCTCGATTCGCGCAGCTTGGCCATCGTCGAATTCGCGGACTCGGCGGCCTGCACGGCGGAAGTGGCGATCTGCGCGGCCTGTTGCGCGTTGGCGGCGATTTCCTTGATGCTCGAGCCCATCTCCTCGGTGGCGCTGGCGACGCCTTGGAGTCTTTGCGTGACCAGGTTCGCGGTTGAAGCGGCGCGGTCCGCCTCGTTCGCGTAACCGTCGCTCCAGAGAATCGCCCATCCGTCTTCCGGCTTTCCCGCATCGACCGCCGCGACAATGCGCGCTTTGTAATCCGAGTAGGAGCGGCGCGCGGCGAGGAATTTTTCCAAAGATCGCTCGTTGCGCAGGAGCGAGAGTGCCCGGATCGTAGGATTCCACGGTCTGGTCGAGATCGTCGCTGAGTTTCCCGATTTGTCCTTGAAACTTCGACTTCTGCTCCGGAGTCTTGGCGGCCAGGTAGTCGCGAAGCGCTACTCTCAGTTTCTGAAAGGTGATCGATAGATGCGAGAGCACCGGCATCGGCGCCGTATTCATCTCGTAGAGTGAACGACCGCCCGCTGCATCGCGCGCAGATTGATGTTTCCGATTAAGCCGATGGATCCGGCGACAATCGCGAGCAGCATGAAGCCGCCATCAACCTCGTCCGTAAACCCAGGTTCTTGATATTCATTCGAGTCAGTGACGCTCCGATTCTGAGACGATCTCGGGCCTGGGTGTGCCCGCAGCGATACGACTGGGGCCAACTCATGCCACAGAACAGTGAGGAGCAATATGTCGGCCATCGGCCGACCAATTTTCTGTTTGCGAGCTGGGTTGATATCCTGCCGCTCAATCGAATTATGGCCCATGGCAACTTTTGCTCGACTTTTGCGGACGCTGCCCCGCTATGCGCAGCTCAGGCGATCGCAGTACTGGAGTGACGACGAGCTGCGCGCATGGCAGGACGCGCGTCTGGGCGAGGTGCTCTCGGCCGCCGCGAAGATGCCTTTCTACGCCCGGCGATTCGGGCGTGACACTCCGGGCGCACGGGATTTTGCGCAACTTCCGATACTCCGGCGGCGCGATATAGCTGAGCTGAACCGCTCGGTGCGCGAACAGCATCGCGGCGAGAAGCTGCTGACGGATTGGTCGTCGGGTTCCACCGGGATGCCGATGGAGTTCATCTTTGATGCGGGCCATCAGCAAGGCCGATTCGCCGCGCGTGCGCGTTACCTGCGCGAGAACGGATGGAATCCGCTCGGCCGCACCGCGTGGCTGGTCAGGCTCAACTTCATGACCGATACGAGCGACGACTCTAAGCTCGCCGGCCACCGGCTTTTCAAGATCGGCAACTCGCTGCCGAACATCGACGCCTTCGACGAGCAGTTCGAGTGGCTCATCAAATGCAATCCGCGATACATCTACTCATTCCCGTCGAATCTCGAGGGCATTCTGCCGTTTTTCGAGGAGCAGCGAGTGCGGCTGCCAACGCTCAGGCAAATCTTCACCGGCGCGGAGGTGCTCGACGACACGCTGCGCGAGCGGGTCGAAACGACGATGGGGGCGCGGATCGCCGACAACTACGGCTCGACCGAAGCATTTCTTGCCTGGCAATGTCCGCGCGGCAGCTATCACGTGAATGCCGAGCACGTGCGGATTGAGATCGTTGGCGATGACGATGCGCCCGTGGCGGCCGGCGTGATGGGTCGCGTGCTGGCGACGACGCTTGAAAATCAAGTGATGCCACTCATCCGCTATGAGATCGGCGACTATGCCGTCGCGGCCAGCGTCTCGCGATGCGATTGCGGTCGCACGCTGCCGATGATCGGTCGCGTACTCGGACGCGGGCTGAATCTATTTCGCGCGAGCGACGGCCGCCTGATCTCGCCGTGGCCGCTAGTCGAGCCGCTGAAAGCGCGCCCTGAACTCCGCCAGTTTCAACTCGTGCAAACCGCTCTTGGTAGCTTCCTCGTGCGCTTCACCAAAGCAGCGGCGTTCGAGGGCGAAGCGCGTTCCAGCGTCCAATCAGAATTCAACCGAATCCTGGGCGTCCCGGTATCGATCGACTTTCAGGAAGTGAACGAGATTCAACGCTCGCGCGCCGGCAAGTTCATGGTCGCGCTCTCGGAGCTCTCGGACTGATTTGACTAAATCCCGGCCGGCTTTCTGAAGTTGACCGTGACGCCGAACCGCTTCTTGAATGTCTCTGAGGGTTGGAGATTCGCGGCTGTCGCTAGCGCGACGATATCGCTTTCAGTCATTGCGTCGGGATCACCGGTGAGCTCGGTAATCGACAAGAGACCGCCGGGAAGGAGAGCATCGCGTAACTGGACGACGCAGGCCGCGGCATCGGGGACCTCGCCCAGCACCGTGACCAGAAAGGCGGCGTCGAAGACCTCGTGTGCAAAAGGCAGCGCGCTCGCACTGGCTTGGACGAAACTCACGTTGGAAACGTCTGCGCGCCTGGTTCGCGCGCCTGCCTTAATCAGCATCTCGCGTTGCACATCCACCAGCGACAGATGACCGCTGGGAATACGGCGTGCAACCTCGACGCTGAAGAAGCCAGGCCCCGGACCAAGCTCCAGCACTTGGGAGTTCGCGCTCAAGTGAAGGCGGGCGACCAGCTCGCGCGGCGAGAACATCAGGTTGCGGAGCGGATTGACCAGCAGGAAAGCGAATTGATGCGGAAACGCGCCGCGTCCCCTGAAGTGCTCCCACGCCTTGCGCCACGCGTTTGTCGCCACGGGTCACGCGCGGCGCGGGCTGTAGAGACCGCTGAAGCCGGGCGGGCGCCAGCCGCCGTTCGCGCAGGCGACGCATACGACGAATTGTTTACGACGATTGTCCTCGGCTCCCGTGAGTGCGACTGCGCTCTCGGTCGACACGCTCTTACTGCAAGCCGCGCACGTCGCGACGAGATTCTTGTTGTCCTTGGCCTTCTCGGATGGCATCGGCGCTTCCCCTGTTCGGGTTTTAAGAGAGTGGAAATACGCCGCGAGCATTCTCACCAAGGAGCTTGCGCTGACGCTCCGGGCTGAGCCCCGCGATACTGTGACGGATGAGATTCGGCGCCTCGAGATTCGAATCGACGTGCGGATAGTCCGAACCCCACAGCACGCGCTCTTCGCCGAGCATATCCATCACGGCGCCGATCGTTCTCTCTTCGGGCTCGGCGACGACCCAGATATTGCGGCGAAAATAATCCGACGGCTTCAGTTTGAGCGGATAGGTCCAGCCCAGCAGATCGTTCTTCTGGTCCATGCGATCCATGATGTACGGTACCCATCCGCATCCCGCCTCGACGCATAGAACCTTGAGCCGCGGGAAGCGATCGAACAAACCGTCGGCGACCATCGTCATCGCGGCCGGCACGACCTGCGCGAAGCCGCCCAGCGCAAAGCCGAACACGGTGCGGAATTCTCCCGGCTGATAGAACTGGCCCATGATTCCAGGCGCGCGATTGAAGCGCACGATCACATGCAGGCACGCGGGAATTCCCGCCTCCTGGCACTCGTTCCAGATCGGATCGAAATCAGGATGCGAGAAGCGCTTGCCGTTCACCGTCTCGGGCGCGAGGAAAATTCCCTTGAATCCGCGCTTGAGGCATCGCTTGAGCTCCGCGAGCGCCGCGTCAACGTCCTGCAGCGCGATATGCGCAATCGGAATCACTCGGCCCGGCGCCGCGCACATGAAATCGTAGATCCAGTCGTTGTAGGCACGCGCATATGCCGTCGCGAGCGTGTTATCGGCGACGTCCCAGAGAATTCCCACGGTTGGAAACAACACGCCCTTGTTAACGCGCCAATCGTCGAGCAGCTTGACGCGCTCGCCAGGCTCGTAGCTCGCGGGCGGGCATCCGTCCAGATATGTCTTCGCGCCTGGTACGAAAAGCTCTTGGCGCGGCAGGTTCGCGCCGCCGAGGCCGGCGAGCACGCCCTTTAAGAGCGGCTGATTGTCGATGAGCAAGGTTTCGAGTCCGTCGGCGGGATCCTTGACGATCCTGATCGCGCGGTCGCGCAAACCCGGCTCGAGGTAGCGCTCCCAGAGATCGGGCGGCTCCATCACGTGTGAATCACAATCGACAACGAACGATTCGGACATGCTCATTTCCTTATTTCTAACACAGGCCGTAAGGGTGTAGCGATTCGCCTCAGGCGCCGCCGCGCCGGCCCTGGAAGAATTCGCGTAGCATCGCGGCGCACTCCGCTTCCATCACGCCCGGGTAAACTTCGAGTCGATGGTTGAGGCGGCCGTCGCGGCCGATGTCGTACACCGAGCCGAGCGCGCCCGCCTTGTCGTCGCGTGCGCCGTAAACGAGCCGGGCGACGCGCGCATGAAGCATCGCGCCGACGCACATCACGCACGGCTCGAGCGTGACGTAGATCGTAAGCCCCGGCATCCTGTTGCTGCCGCACGCCGCACCCGCCGCGCGCAGGGCGACGATCTCGGCATGCGCAGATGGATCCTTCGTGGAGATCGGGCAGTTATGTCCCGCCCCTACTACGACGCCATCGCGCACTGCAATCGCACCAACTGGCACTTCTCCAGCGGCTTCGCCGAGTCGCGCCTCCTCCAGCGCCATCGCCATGAACTTGAGATCATTGGCAGCCGGCGTCATCGCAACCTTAGCGTGTTATCGCGCCGACGCTGCGGGTTGCGCTTCTTCGATTCGGGCGACGCGGCTGTGGTAGCGGCCGTAACTTAAATAAATCACGAGGCCGATCGCCAGCCACAATACGAATCTGATCCAGGTCACTTCCGGGAGGCTGCTCATCAAGTATCCGCAGCAGAGGACGCCGAGAATCGGTACCAGCGGCACCAGCGGCGTGTGGAACGGGCGCTTCAGCGTTGGCTCGATGTGGCGCAGGATCCACACGCCGAAGCATACGAGCACGAAGGCGAACAGCGTGCCGATATTAGCGAGCTCCGCGATCTCCTGGATCGGCAGGAATGCCGCCGTTACTCCAACGGCGACTCCGGTGATCACCGTGGGAATGTAAGGGGTGCGAAAGCGCGGATGAATCTTGCTGAATGCTGGCGGCAGCAAGCCATCGCGCGACACGGCGAAGAAGATTCGCGATTGCCCCAGCAGCAGCACGAGCAGCACCGAGGTGAGACCCGCGACCGCGCCCAGCGAGATCACGCCCGAGACGAAATTCAGACCGCGCAGCACGAATGCCGAGGCCAACGGCGCCTTGATATCGATGATCTTCGCCGGGACCATCCCGGTCAGCACGGCCGCGACGAGGATATAGAGCGTGGTGCAGACAAACAGCGATCCCAGGATGCCGCGCGGCAGATCGCGCTGCGGGTTAACCACTTCTTCAGCGGCAGTCGAGACCGCGTCGAAACCGATATAAGCGAAGAAGATTACAGCCGCGCCCTTCATCACACCCGACCATCCCATCGGCGCGAACGGCGACCAGTTCGCGGGCTTCACGTAGAACGCGCCGACGACGATCACGATGCCGATCACGAACAACTTGATGCCGACGATGAACGAGTTGAGGCGCGCGCTCTCGGAGATCCCGATGTAGAGCACGCCCGAAATGACAAATACGATCAGCAGCGCTGGCAAATCGACAACACCGCCCGCTACCGACCCGGGCGCGTGCGTCAGTGCGACCGGCAAATGGATGCCGAGGCCGTCGAGAATCGTGAGCAGATAGCCCGACCATCCTGAGGCGACGGCCGAGGCGCCGACCGCGTACTCGAGCACGAGGTCCCATCCGATGATCCAGGCGACCAGCTCACCCATCGTCGCGTACGAATATGAATACGCGCTGCCTGCGACGGGTATCATTGCGGCGAACTCGGCGTAGCACAGTGCCGCCATCGCGCAGGCGAATCCCGACACGACGAACGAGAGCACTACGGCGGGACCGGAGTAGCGCGCCGCGGCGACGCCGGTCAGCACGAAGATCCCAGCGCCGACGATCGCGCCGATTCCGAGCGCGGTCAGATCGATGGCTCCCAGAGCGCGTTTGAGGCCACCCGAGTGGCTCTCGGCATCCGCCATCAGAACGGAAGCCGGCTTGCGCCGCAGCGCCTGGTGCCGCAGTGTCGAGTTGTTCATCCCCGCCGTCTTCGCTCCCCGCTCGAAAGCTGGTGCCGCGGACGACGCGCGGGGCTCACCACGCCTGGTAGCCGCCGTCGACCGATAGCACCGACCCGGTAACGTAGCTTGAAGCGGGACTGGCAAGGAAGATCACCGCGCCGCGCAATTCCTCGGGCGTGCCGAGCCGCGCGAGCGGCGTGCCGGCTTCCATCTTTTCCTTGTTGCCGGCTTTGGCGATTCCGCCCTCGGTGGCCTCGGTGGGAATCCATCCGGGCGCGATCGTGTTGACGAGGATATTGTACGGCGCCCATTCGACGGCGAGCTGGCGTGTGAGGTTCGCGAGCCCCGCCTTGGTAGCGGTATATGCGGAGAGCCGATAAACCGAGCTCGCCACCGTGGAGTAGATCGATCCCATGTTGATGATGCGCCCCGGCATCTTCGCGGCGATGAGCCGCCGTGCGACGCGTTGCGCGAGCATCATGGGCGCGGTGAGATTCACGGCGAGCGTCTGATCCCACAACTCGCGCTTGAAGTTCTCCGCGCGGCCGGTGGGCGATACGCCGGCGTTATTGACGAGAATATCGATCTCGCCGAGCGCCGCGACCGCTTCGTTCATCACGCGATCGAGGTCGGCTTCCGAAGTGACGTCGGCGCCGATACCGACGGCCCTGATGCCGTATTGCTGTGCGAGATCGTCGGCGAGTGCTTTGACACGATCGGCGCGGCGCGCGACCACGGCGACATCCGCGCCCGCGAGCGCAAGCGCTGTGGCGCACTCAACTCCCAGTCCCGAAGACGCGCCGGTGACGAGGCCGCGATGACCCCGCAGCGAAAACAAAGCCTCAAGCGAATCCATCGATGATCAAACCTTCAGTCGCCGAAGATCTCGCCCGCGACCTGCGCTGCGATGGCGACGGCGCGGCCGATATCCGTGGCGGTGATGCCGTAATGCGTGACGGCGCGGAAGGAGGCGCCGCCGCGCGGTGACAGGAGCACCTCACGTTCCCTCATTGCGGACAGGAACTGGCGGGCAGTGTCGTCATCGGAGTCGATTTCGAACACGACCATGTTGGTGCGATTCGCGCTTGGCTGCACATTGAGGCCCGCGATGAGCGCGAGGCCTTGCGCCAGTGCGCGCGCGTTCTGATGATCCTCAGCGAGCCGATCGACCATCGTGGTGAGCGCGACGATTCCCGCCGCCGCAAGGATACCCGCCTGGCGCATCCCGCCGCCCAGCACTTTGCGCGTGCGATGGGCCTGCGCGATGAACTCCTCGCTTCCGCACAGCAGCGAGCCGACCGGACACGAGAGCCCTTTCGAGAGGCAGAACGAAACGCTGTCGGCCACCATCGCGACATGTGCTGGCGTCGTTTCGAGTGCGAGCGCCGCGTTGAAGATGCGCGCGCCGTCGAGATGCAGCGGCAGGCCGCGCCGATGCGCGAGCTCGCCGACTTCGTTCATGTGCGACAGCGGCACGGCGGCGCCGCTCATACGATTGTGGGTGTTCTCGATAACTACCAGTGAAGGCTGGGCAAAGTGCGCGTCGGCGGAAGTTGCCAGCTCGCGCTCGAGATCGTCGAGTTCGAGCTCGCCGTCCTCGGTATTTTCGATCGCGCTGAGTACGATGCCGCCGAGCGCCGATGCGCCGCCTGCTTCATATAGATTCGTATGAGATTGCTGGCCGACGATGGCCTTGGTGCCGCGCGGGCAATGCGTGAGCATCGCGGCGAGGTTCGCCATCGTGCCGCTCGGCACCAGCAGCGCAGCCTCCTTGCCGGTGATGGAGGCCGCCATCTCCTGCAGCCGATTGACGGTGGGATCTTCGCCGTAAACGTCGTCGCCGAGTTCGGCGCGCGCGATCGCCTCGCGCATCTCGGGCGTGGGCAACGTGACAGTATCGCTACGCAAATCGATCATGACACGAGCCCCCCGCGCGTGCGGCGCTTACTGACCTAGAGGATACACCGAAGTGAAATTGCCGCTCGAAGTATCGACCTGCTCGACCGCGTTCTCGGTGGTATCGGAAAAATAAACGACCTTGCCGTCCGAGCTGATCGCGCATCCCGAGCCGATATGGCCGTTGACCTGCGTGAGAGTCGAGACCTGCTTGGTGGCGAGGTTAATCTTGCGGATCGCGTGATTGTCGGCGTCGAGCACGTACAGGAAAGTGCCGTCGGTGCAGATTGCGCCCGGATTGTTGAACTGCGCCTTGTCCGCCTCGCCGTCGGTGCTGCCCTCATCGCCCGTCCCCGCGAGGGCCGAGGTCTCTCCGCTGGAGAGATCGATCTGGCGAATCATGTCGTTGCCGGTGTCGGAGATGTAAACTTTCTTGCCGTCGGTGGCGACGCCGCGCGGCCCGTTGAACTGGGACTTGGAGGCCGGGCCGTCTTCCTTGCCCTGGGTGCCGGCCTGGCCGCCGATCGTTTTCACGATGCCGTCGGCGATCGTGATGCGGCGGATCGTCGAGTTGCCGCTATCGGCGATATAGAGCGAGGTGCCGTCGGTCGCGATCTGGGTCGGCAGATTGAAGTGCGCCGTATCGCCTTTGCCATCGTCGGTGCCGGCGATATTCGCGGTGCCGGAGAAGGTCGAGACTGTGCGTGACGGAATGTTAATTTTGCGGATGTCCGAGTTGTTGGTGTCGCAAAGGTAAAGGTCCTGGCCGACGATCACCATCCCGTCGGGACTGTTGAAACGCGCGGCGTCGCCGACGCCGTCATTGCTGCCATCCTTGAAGGTCGTACCGACCAGCGGCGCGATCGAATGCGACGTCAGGTCGATTCCGACCACGGTGTTGTTGCGGCTGTTGGCGGTGTAAAGCGTGCGGCCGTCGGTGGCGAGGCCGGCGGGAAAATCCAGCCGCGGTCCGGTTTGCGGCTGGGCGCCTTCAACTTGGGCGAACGCGATTCCGCCGCTTCCGAGTGCGAGCGTCGCTGCAAGTGCCAGAGCCGGGTAGAGCAGGTTGTGGTTGCGTGACATCTGCGACCTCGCTTTCAACATCAGGAACAAGTCACGGCGCGAGCGCCAGTGGTTATGGAAAAATTGCTTTGACGACTTCGTCGATGGCGCGCTTGCTGTCAGCCTCGTCAGTCAGCGACCACGTGACCGCGACCGTTGCCGCGCGGCGCGGCGCGATCCCTTGCTGGATCAGCTCGCCCGCGTAGATCAGAAGGCGCGTCGAGACGCCTTCCTCGAGGCCCGAGGCTTTCAGGTGGCGGACCTTCTCGCCCAACACCGCGAGCTGGTAGGCGGTATCGTGATCGACGCCCGCTTCGTGCGCGATGATCTCGACTTCCTTGTCAGCCGGCGGATAGGTGAATTCGATCGTAACGAAGCGCTGCCGCGTCGAGTGCTTCAGGTTCTTCTGGATGCTCTGGTAGCCGGGGTTGTACGAGATCACGAGCAGGAACCCGTCGTGCGCCTCGATCGTCTCGCCGCGCTTTTCAATCGGCAGGATACGCCGATGGTCCGAAAGCGGATGGATAAGGACGGTGGTGTCCTTGCGCGCCTCGACGATTTCGTCGAGATAGCAAATCGCGCCGCGCCGGACGGCCTGCGTCAGCGGGCCATCGACCCACACCGTTTCGTCGGCCTGGATCAGAAAGCGTCCGACGAGGTCGCTGCCGGTGAGATCTTCATGGCAGGCGACGGTGATCAGTTCGTTGGGACCGTCAGGAAGCGTTGAGAGTTTGTGCGCCATATGCTCGACGAAGCGAGTCTTGCCGCATCCGGTCGGGCCCTTGAGCAAGAGCGGCAGGCGCGCCTTGTAAGCGGCCTCGAAAATCTCAGCTTCGTCGCCAATCGTGAGGTAGTAGGGCGTCGCCGCGGGATCGAGATGCTTGACCTCGGGTCCCTCGGCTTTCAGCCGGGTGTCGAATTTTTTTAGTTCAATTCCCATCGAATGCCTTTGTCGGACAGCGTCAAAGCGCGATTGTAAGTGGTTATCGGTCGCGCATTCAAGGCAAAAGTGCGCGAAAAGAGCCGCGCCAGTCAGATCTTGCGCGGCTGATAGGTCGCAGTACCGTCGCGGTTATCCTTGATCTCGTAGCCGCGGCTTTCGATTTCGCGGCGCAGCTCGTCGGCGCGCTGGAAGTCGCGCGCTCTGCGCGACGCGGCACGCTCATCGATCATCGCCTGCACATCGGGCGGTATCGCGCTCGCGCGAGTGGCCTCGCGATGCCGCAGCAGGTTGAGGCCGAGCACGCGATCGAAGGTGAGCATCGCGGGCCACGCGCCAAAGTCCTTGCGCCGGTAGGCTTCTGCCGCGAGCTCGAGCGCGGCCGCGAGTGCGCGCGGCGTGTTCAGATCGTCGTTCAGCGATTCGCGGAAACGCTCGTCGTACTCGCGCGTCCATTCGCTGGCGGCGGCCGAAGCGTCGTCGGGCACGTTGCGCGCGAACTCGTACAGGTAGTCGAGATTGCTTTGCGCGGCGCGCAATCCTTCATCGGAGAAAACAATTTCCGAACGGTACTTGGCGCTGAAGCAGAAGAGCCGGAATGCGAGCGGATTAAATCCCGCCGGCGCGAGATCGCTCAGCAGCGGGAACTTGCCCGCGCTCTTACTGATCTTCATCCCCTCCTTGCCGACGAGAAACGCGTTGTGCATGAAGTAGCGCACGAAGGGCTTGTGCGTCGCGCTTTCGGACTGCGCAATTTCGTTCTCGTGATGAATCGGGATGTGGTCCATGCCGCCGGTGTGAATATCGATCGTGTCACCGAGATATTTCATCGACATCGCCGAGCACTCGATATGCCATCCCGGAAAGCCGCGGCCCCACGGGCTGTTCCACTGCATCAAGTGGCCGGGCTGATTGAGCATCCAGAGCGCGAAGTCGTGTGGACTGCGCTTGTCGGGCGAATGCTCGAGGCGCTGGCCCGAGTGCTGCTCATCGAGGCTCTGGCGCGAGAGCCGTCCGATGCGGTTCGGGCCGCGATACTTCTCGACGTTGAAATAAACGCCGCTCTTTTTCACGTAGGCATAGCCGCCCGCGATGATTCGCTCGATGAGCGCGATCATCTCGGCGATATGATCGGTGGCACGGCACTGGATCGTGGGCGGCTCGATATTGAGCGTCGCGCAGTCGCGATTGAAAAGATCGAGGTAGAAGTTCGCGACTTCGAGCGGCGTCTTGCCCTGGGCGCGCGCGGTCTTCTCCACCTTGTCCTCGCCCGCATCCTCGTCGCCCGTCATGTGCCCGACATCGGTGACATTCATGATGTGGCGCACGCGATAGCCGTCGAGCTCGAGCGTGCGGCGCAGAAAATCCCAGCACAGGTAAGCGCGCATATTGCCCAGATGCTGCGGCAGATAGACCGTCGGCCCGCACGAATAGAGCGAAACATTGGGCGCATCGAGCGGCTGAAACTCCTCGACCGCGCGGCTCAAAGTATTAAAAATATGTAGCGGCTTCACCGGGATTTCCGAAAAGACTATCGTGCCGCGGTCAACTCAAACAAGGCGGCAATAGTTCGTACCTCGTCAGCAACAGACTTCTGAGCCTGGAGGCTTTCACTGCGCGGTGTTACAGGGACCGGTCCATTGGCCATCGAGGTGGATTGAATCGGCGGGAGACTGACTGCCGGTCATCGTTGTCATGGTGCCGGTGTAATGTTGCGGAGAATTGAACATGATCGAGCCGTGGGTGGTTCTTTGAACCTGGCCCTCGCAATCGAATGTCCACCTGATCGTGTTGGCGCTCGCGCTCAGATTTGTGCGGTTGCAAGCGCTGTCAGAAGAGGCCGCATCGAGGAAGAACACCCAGTTGTGCGGCGGAATCTGATTCGGCTGGATACATCGAGACGAGGTTGAGGCAGGCGCGCTCTGCCCGTTGCGGATCTCCTGGCTGCTGAGCCGCCACAGACCCGGCCGCGCGTTAAGCGTTGGCGGGTTCACGCACTGCGCAAGCCTGATCTGACAGCGAGAACCTCCCGCACGGCGACACGCATTGAGGGCCTCGGTCTGGGCTTCCTGAGTATTGTCAGACTGCCCGATGGCAAAGTGATTATTGACGTCAACGGCAAGAGCGCCGCAACTATTCGAGAAGCTTTCGACGATCTTGCAGTCCGTGGCCTTCTGAGTACAGCTCGAAAGCGCCCTTGTCTCGGCACTCCTGGCACTGGCCGTATCGACAGACCATGCGTCGTAACCGGTCTGTTGGGAGAAGGCGATGGCGCCGTAAGTGTCCGCCCGCGCCGCTCCGGCTTGCGCCGTCAGAACGACGATCAGCATCGACACTATCGTGAGGGTCGTACCAAGCTTCACTTGAATTGCGCTCCGAACATCATCGCGGCTATTTGGTCCGGGCCGCGACCTTGCGCGCGAGGGCTTCGGCCGACCTCGCATCGTTGGGCCCTTGTTGGACAGTGATTAGAAAATAGGTGCTTCCCTTGAGCGCGAACACCTGAGCGCAGGGCTGCCCGCACTGATTGTTAACGTACGCCTTGTCGGCAACGCCGCTCAGCGCCGTGTACGGCATACCATTTTTCGCCCCGAAACTGACGCTCTGATCAAACTGGGCCGCGCCACCGCCGAGCATCAATGTCACCGTGCCGTTGTCGACGGAGGTGCTGTAGGTGCAGGTGGTCGAGGCCATCGGCGTGCCTGCGGCCGAGATTTCGTTCACCGCCCCACCCGTCACCCCCGCCACATCGTCGGCCGTCAACAGGGCGCACGGAACGATGGCGTAAGCCTGCGCGCCGAGCCCGATCATCACAATCACTGCCACGGTTGCCAATAACGATTTTGCACGCGGCATAGAACTCCTCCGCTCGCCCAGATTTCGAGGTGTTATACTGAACTTCGCTCTAACGCAGATCGACCCACTTCACGTTTTTGGTTCTCCAGCAGGGCGGATACCCGCCCTGCGAGAAAAGGCTGTGGGAGCATACTTGAGTTTCAGGATCGGCTTCCTCGATCTGCACTTTGCCGCCTTTGATCGGGATCATGTAGAACACTTTTACATTAATCGTCGAAAGCAGGGTCCGGCCCGGCGGGAAGTGGCACTTAAACGTGACAAAGTCGCCGATGTAAATGGCGGCGAAAATCCCGAGCAGGATGATGATCGCGTTCTCGACCCATCGCCGGATATCGCACCTCGTCATGCCGCCCAAGTGCCGCATCACCGCAATGTTTCGGCGCCAATTTATGGGCACAAAGCAGTCCCGCTTCTCTTAAACCATCCGAGAGGATCGGAAAGGAAGAGCCATGCCTAACATGCTCGCCAATCTGAAGATATTGAAGGAGATTGGTGCGCGGAGCGGGACTTGAACCCGCACGGTATTGCTACCACCAGCCCCTCAAACTGGCGTGTCTGCCATTCCACCACCCGCGCATCGAGAAGTTCCGGATCGAAGAAGAGGGGGCCGAATCCGGAGCGGACTTGCGCC
>DATJMX010000002.1 GCA_035508495.1 Candidatus Binataceae bacterium | reverse complement strand
TTCGTGTACATGGTGCGCGCAATCATGGAGCCGTATCGGATTCCGGCGCGCGATTCCGCGCTCTTCGTCCAGGTCGCGGGATTGATGGTGTTCTTCGCGCTGCGCACTATCCCGGAGAATACGGCGGCACTATTCAGCGTTGACCTGATGCTCCAGTTGCCGGCGATGGTTTATCTGGGCGAGCTGATGCGCGCGCAGGCGCCCGTCAGCCGCCATACGTACCTGGTCGCGGTGCCGCGCCGCATGCCGAATCTGCGCCGCGCCGGATATTCGCGCGCCTCCTGAGCCTGGTCCGCCCCGGCGCATTACTCCGTCGAATATCGACAAACAGTCACGATCGCATCACCAAGGTTTCAGCCGGCCATTTCCGCCGTCACCTCGGCCCGCCGCTTTATCCGCAGAGCATCCAGGCATTCCTGGCCAATTGATCCAAAAGGGACTTTCCAACAATGGCGACGATGATTAGAGAGGTTTCGTCACTCTACCAACGACGGAAACCCAAGTCGGTCGAGATCCTCGGCTGCGCGGTGTCCAACGTGACTATCGACCAAGCGCTCGGCGATATCGAGAGCTGGATCGCGCATCCCGAAGCGCGCAGCCGCTTCGTGGTAGCGACCGGCTTCCACGGCATCTGGGAAGCCTACAAGAATCCGCAACTGCGCGAGGTCCTCAACTCGGCCGACCTGTTCTGCCCCGATGGCATCGCGCCGGTGTGGATCTCGCGGCTGCGCGGCCAGCCGATCCCGGCCCGCGTGCCGGGGCCGGACTTGCTGGCGCGCTTCGCCGAGCGCGCCAATCAAGTCGGCTACCGCAGCTATTTCTACGGCGATACCGAGGAGACGCTGCGCGCGCTGACCTCGCGCCTGCAGCATCCGTTTACGCGGCATCGCGTCGTCGGCACGATGTCGCCGCCATTCCGGGATCTGCGTCCCGACGAAGAGCTGGAGTGCGTCAACCAAATCAATCGCGCACGGCCCGATGTGCTGTGGGTGGGCCTCGGCCTGCCTAAGCAGGAATGGTGGATCTACCGCAACCTCGGGCGGCTGCGCGTCCCCGTCGTGATCGGCGTCGGCGCCGCCTTCCGTTTCGTAAGTGGAAAAGTGAAACGCGCTCCCCTCTGTCTCCGGAGTGCCGGCCTCGAATGGCTATGGAGACTCGCGATGGAGCCCGCCAAGTTGTGGCGCCGCGATTTCGTTGATGGGCCCAAGTTCATTTATCACGCGCTGGCCGAGACATTGGCCATGCGCCTTCAGGCACGTTACCTCGCTCGGAGCGATGAGCCGCGGCTGATGTCCGACGAGGCGCGCAATAGCTAGTACAGATTCGGTCGCCGTCGCACACTGACCTTCTCCACCCAATGCCGTTCGCTTTAACCAAAGGGCTCGTCGCTGCAGCGATTGCGTTCCTAATTTCGTGTGGATCTATGCCGCTGGCGGCGAAGATCGGCTATTTGCTCGGGATTACGGCATCTCCGGCGATCAAGACAGCGAGAAAGGTTCGGATTCCAGCAACTGGCGGAATATCAATTGTGGTGGGCATCGTTGCGAGCCTTGCCGCAACCGCGAGTCTCTCCTGGTGGTTGTTGCTCGGCGTGCCGGGTCTCTTCGCCGTCGGGCTGATGGACGACGCGCGAGCAATGGCCCCGCGGCAAAAGTTTATCTGGCAGCTCACTATTATAGTTTTCGCGACGATCGTTTTTCTGCCCAGGTACGAGTTTACTCCATCGCCGGCACTGAACCTGGCGATTACTATCTTCTGGCTCGCGGCGACGACGAACGCATTCAATCTTATCGATGGTCTTGACGGGCTCGCCGCGGGTGTCGGAATTGTTTCGGCGGCCGCGATCGCACTTGCGGCGATGGCGCATGGATCGGCCGCGGTGGCAATCTCCGCCCTCGTTGTGTGTGCGTCGCTTGGCGGTTTTCTAGTTCACAACTTCTCACCGGCTTCGATAATCATGGGCGACGCGGGCGCCCTGCCCCTCGGATTCTTACTCGGCGTGCTCGCGCTCGAGGGAGGTCGTCTGGCGACCAACTCTTCACTGACTATTTGGGTGTTCCCTGTTCTGGTGATGCTGGTGCCATTGCTGGATACCGCGGTCGTAATGGTAACCCGAACGACTACCGGCAAGACAATTGCCTGGCGTGGGCTGGACCACGTTCACGATCGTTTGCTGTCGCTCGGGCTCAACGATCGGCAAGTCGCTATCGCGGCATGGCTGAGCGCGATCTTCGCGGCGACTTGTGCGGTTGAAGCGACCCGCTTGCCGCACGCGAACCTGGTTGTTTCGCTTCCGTTCTTCGCGCTGGCCGCGGCCGTAATCGCACTCTTTACCATCGACCTGACCTTCGACACAGCTGCTCCAGTCGAAGCGCACGGCTCGCTGCGGGGTATGGCTCGGCTAATTTTATCGTTGAGCTATAGACGCCGGCTTGCAGAGGGAATTCTCGATCTCCTCGTGATTTCGGCAGCTTATTGCGGAGCAGTCGCGCTGCGACTTGATTTCAACCTGAATGCGCAAGTAATGCATTCAATCGCCGCCGGGATGCCGTGGATCGTCGTACTTACTTATTCCGCTTTCATCGCCACGGGAGTGTATAGAGGTATCTGGCGTCACATCAGTTTGGCAGACCTGGTCAGGCTGATGAGTGGCGGCGCACTTGCCGCCATCCTGATTGCTATAGCATCGAACTTTCTGCCGATCCGTCATTCAGGCTCGATAGCAGTTATATATGCGATTCTGCTGGGCAACCTATTGGTGGCTACGCGATCGTCCTTCGCGCTGCTGCGCAAGTTCATAAATAGTCAGGCAAGCGTCGCGGACAGGGTGCTCGTGGTCGGCGCCGGTGCGGCCGGAGCGATGGCGGCGAATTTCGTGCTTCAAACGCGACCGCGCACGGCGCGGCTGGTGGGTTTTGTCGATGCCGATATATTCAGACTCGGCAAAATGGTTGAGGGGCTGAGGGTTCTCGGTTCACCAGAAAATCTCGGACAGATCTTTGAACGCAAACCGTTCACTGAAATCCTGGTGGCAGATCCCGATTTGTCCGTCGAGCATCTGGAACAGATTTTCAAGTTTGGCAAAGATCGCGATTTACCAGTTCGCTCGATCGCGATGCAGGTGACCGATCTCCTCATGGTGCCGATGCCTGGCCTCGTGAGCGCGAAACGCGCGGCATAAGCAGTCGCGCCAGAAACTCATCTAGTAACGCGGAGGGTCCGGTGGCCTCGGTTATCGGAACCGTTCGCAAGCACACTTACTAACAACCTTAGGGTTCGAAAGGGTTTGAATATGGCTAAGATGACAGGTCTTTCGACGATGCTGATGGGAGTGATCGCGCTCGTGACCATCCCGATCGCCGCATCGGGGCAGGATAACGGCCGAATCACGCTCCAGGACGCAGTCAATGGCTACGAGTCCGTGACGAATGGCTACGCTGGTGTGCCGCACGATTGGAGTCACCGGCATCTGATATTTTCGCCACCCGCACCCAATAGTCTCAACTATAGCAAGATCACCCGTGACCCGCGCTTTTGGCAGCAGCAGCTCTGGCGTCTGCGGCAGCAATCTGAAGATCCGTCCAACTCTCTGATGGCGAACGTTGTGGTGTCCAACAGCAAGAATACCAAGAGCAAAGACAAAGTCTCCAAGGATTGGAGCGTTGGCATGGGCAGTAACGCGAGCGTGGGAATCGTCGCCTTTCCGGCGAAGTACTCAATCACGCCGACGAAAGCAAGCTGCACCGACTACGTGGCTTACAATACCGGTTCAGCAGGCACCCAGGTATCGACCGCGACATTCAGCACGTCGAATAATAATGTTCCCAACTCTGGAGATACGGTCACCGTCGGTTCAACGACCTATACATTTGTGACCACGCCCAGCAGCGCCAATCAGGTTCAGATCGGACCGGACAGTGGCGGCGACTCACCCAAGGAAAGCGCGGCGAACCTTCAGGCGGCAATCAACGCGAACACCGCCCAGTGTATTCTGGGGAACCAATGTTTTGGCACCGGAACCACGGCCAACTCGAGCGCGAGCGCTACGGTTGAACTCAATGTGACGACCATCACCGCTAAGACACGGGGAAGCGGCGGGAATTTTACGTTCTCTGCCAATGCCGGTACAGGTTCCGGCGCAAGAATCACCACCAGTTCCACCAGCGGCGGGACTGCGCCCAGCATTGTCGGTTTCACGAACTTATACTCCGGATGCGGCGGTACGGTGCCCACGACGAATTGGGCCTACAACACCAACGGAAACATCACGACTTCTCCGGTTGTCTCCTCCGACGGCAGTCAGATTGCGTTCGTGCAAAGCGAGGCCGGTGTCGCACATCTGATTCTGCTCAAGTGGAAAGGGGGTGCGGGTCAGGGAAGTATCTCGGTTCCCGTTACTCCGACTTCGGCCACAGCGTCCAATTACCGTAGCCACGCGGCGGCCTGCATGCTCGATCTCACGTTCAGCGGCAGTCCGAATGATAGCCACTCAGATCCTTTCTATAATTACAGCACTGATGCTCTCTATGTGGGTGCAAACGACGGAACGCTTCACAAGTTCACTGGCGTATTCAGTGGTACGCCGGCCGAAGTGACGGCCTCGTGGCCGATAACGGTCCACAGCAACAACGCATTAACCAGTCCGGTTTATGATTCTGTTTCCGGAAACCTGTTCATGTGGGATTCCAGCGCTTTGCTCAGCTATGTCAGAGAAGTGGGCAGCTCAGTTGGGACGTGCAAAAGTGGCACCCTTCCATGTCTCGGAGCCACGACCGTGAATTTGGGAGTTGATGGCGGCAGTGGCACCGGACAAGCCTCGATCGATTCGCCGCTGGTCGATTCCAGTTCGCAGCGAGTATTTGCGTTCGTGCCTTGCGCAAGCACTAACGGTGACAATGGATGCGGCGATCCGGACAATGACAGTCCGGCGGAGGTCGTCCAAACGAGCACCAACCTTCTTACGGTGAACAGGCAGAAAATCGGCGGCAGCTCTATCTTCGACAGGGTCTATGATGGCGACTTCGACGATAACTACTATGCGGGGGAATACTCAACAGGGAATCTGTATGCCTGCGGGAATCCGAGAATTGACGAAGCTCGAACCATCTATCGATTGACATTCAATAGCAGCGGCAATCTGACCGGCGTCAATACCGGCCCTACGATTACGTCGAGCGGATCTTCGTCCTGCTCGCCGATGACGGAGTTCAGCAACAATGGCACTGATCGAATCTTTGTCAGCGTGACCGCTGGCGGCAACGATACTGGCTGCAGCGGTGCCTGTGTCTATTCTTATGATATAAACAGCTCGCTGACTTCTTCATCCAGCGCGGCTGCCGGTCTGGCGGTCACCGGCGGAACGAGTGGAATAGTAATCGACAACAACCAAAGCAGCCCGACCGGCGCATCTCAGATATACTTCTCCAATCTCGGTAACGCGACGAGCTGTGGTACGAGCGGCTCGGGTGGATGTGCGGTGCAGGCATCGCAATCAGGACTGAACTAGAAAGGGAAATATATAAATGACCAACCACGACGAAAAGAAGTCTCACTCCGCTGAGCCTGGGTCGAAGAAACCCTACGTCAAGCCGGGCTATCAGAGCGAGGAAGTCTTCGAGACGATGGCGCTATCATGCGGAAAGGTGGACAGCACGCAGGGCCAGTGCCATCGCAATCAGAAGGCTTCCTGAGCAAGCTTCGCGATGCTCACCGGAACTCATAACAACGCGCCCCGCGAGTTCGATCGCGCCGGATGCGCGCTGGTCGAGGATGTGCTGCGCGGCGCGCGAACGGTGCGCGTCCGAGCGCAAGGGAGCAGCATGATCCCCGCGATATGGCCCGGTGATGTCCTCGAGATCGAGCCCGCCGGCCCTGCTTCTATGACGGAGGGGCAGATCGCGGTATTCATCCGCGACGGTCGCCTCTTTGCCCATCGCATCGTGCAAGTGGGTGCGCGTGAGCTGACGACGCGCGGGGATTCGCTGTTACGATGCGATGCTCCACTCACGAGCGCGGAGTTGCTTGGCCGGGTAACATTCGCGATGCGTGGCGGTCGTCGAATCTTTCTCGAGCGCGCACCCGAAGGGGCGATGAGGTTCATTTCGGCTGCGCTTCGCAGTTCGAACCTGCTGAGGCGCCTCGTGGTTGGTCTGCATGCGAGAATACGGCGCGCACAATTTGCGATGAGGAAAGCACTCGCGTGAACGACGCGCATCACACAACCTCAGTTGCGATCGGTGGCCTGCCGATCGGGATCACTTCGGCTGACGGCGAGTTCATCGCGATGCTCGAGCGGCGGTACGCGGGCTTTCTCGGCGGCGATGCGGCGGTGCAGTTCGAAGTCGATGTCGTGCCGCCGTCACAAATCGGCGACGACGAAGATCTCGCGGTACGGCGCGAGGGTGAGCGCTGGACGATGACACGCGGCGACTTTCGCGCCGATTTCGATCCCGTGTCGCAGCGCGGCAAGGTGCGCCAGGGCGCTTATCCTTACGCGATCGATTCGGTGATGCGGATCGTGCACAGCCTGATGCTGGTCGAGCGCGGCGGTTTCCTGCTCCATGCGGCGAGCGTCGTGCGCAACGGGCGCGCCTTCATTTTCTCGGGCGTGTCGGGTGCGGGTAAGACGACGATCTCCCGTCTTGCGCCGAGCGATGTGACTCTGCTGACCGACGAGATTTCATACATCAAGCCCACTAATGAAGGGTACCGCGCTTTCGGCACGCCCTTCGCCGGCGAGCTGGCAAGGTCCGGCGAGAACATCGCGGCTCCCCTCGGCGCGCTGTATTTTCTAAAACAGGGCGCGAGCAACGACACGCAAGTGATTCGCGGTTCAGACGCCGCGCGCCGGCTCCTGCGCAACATCCTGTTCTTTGCCGACGATCGCGCCTTGGTGCAGAAGCTGTTCGGCATTGCCTGCGACTTCGTGTCGCGCGTGCCGGTTTACGAGTTGACTTTCAAACCCACGGTCGAAGTTTGGGATCTGATCAGATGAACGACACCTACATCAAACGCCACGCCGACACCGCCGCGCGAATGCTCGGCGATGAAATGATCGTCATGTCGGTCAAGGATTCGCGCGTCTTCACGCTGAATCCGACCGCGAGCGTAATCTGGCGCGCCGCCGACGGCGCCACGAGCCTGCGCGAGATCGTCGAGCGCGCGGTCGTGGCGGAATTCGAAATCGACGCCGAGTCGGCCTATCGCGATGCGCTCGAACTGGTCGGCAAGCTGGCCCAGGAAGGAATTCTCGTCGTCGCAGGCGAGCCGGTCGCGGCTGACCAATCATGACGCTGCTTCAGGCCGCCAACGCCAAGGCGATCCAGCTCGGCATCCCGTTGGGCGTCCATCTCGACGTCACCTGGCGATGCAACGAGCGCTGCGTGCATTGCTATCTCGACCACGACGATGCGGGCGAGATGAGCTTCGACGAGATCGCGGGAGTATTGCAGCAGCTCGCGGATGCGGGCGTATTTTTCCTGACGATCAGCGGCGGCGAGCCGCTTTTGCGCAAGGATATCATGGCGATCATCCAGCGCGCCCGCTCCCTCGCGTTTAACGTCAAGCTCAAGACCAACGCGATCCTGGTCGATGCGCCAAAAGCCGCGGCGCTCCGCAAGCTCGGCGTCGAGACGGTTCAGATCAGCATCTATTCGCATCGCGCCGAAGTCCATGACGCGATCACCAAGGTGCCGGGTTCCCTCAATCGCACGCTGGCCGCGATTCGATTCCTGCGCGAACAGGGATTGAAAGTAACGATCGCTCATGTGCTGATGGCGCAGAATCGCGCCGACTATCCGGCGGTGCAGAGACTCGCGGTGGAGCTCGGAACTGGCCTCACGATCGATCCGACGATTACGCCGCATATCAACGGCGATCGCTCGCTGCTCAAGCTCAACATCTCGCGTGCCGACCTGCGCGAAGTGATGCACGACAAATCCATCGGCGGCGACCTGGTGGAATCATCGCTGCCGCGCGGGGAGATTAGCGAGGAGACTCTCGACCAGATTCCGTGCAGTGCGGGTCACAGCTCCTGTTACATCTCGCCATACGGCGACGTTTATCCCTGCGTGCAGTTTCCGTTGCCCAGCGGCAATGTCCGGCAGCAGAAATTCATCGACATCTGGAAGGATTCACCGCAGCTCAAGGAAGTCCGCTCCATTCGGACGCGCGACCTGCCAGTCTGTTCAGGATGCGCGCACGTTTCCGGATGCAGTCGATGCCCGGGGCTCGCCTTCCTGGAAGGCAACATGCGCGGGCCGTCGAGTGCCGACTGCGAGAAGTCGTTCGCGCTCACAGGTGTTCCTTCGGCAAACATGATGCTGAAAGAATGCGCCGCGGCTGCGAGCGCATCCGGCAAATAGCCAGTCCATAATAGTCACCCGATTCGATCTCCCGGCGCGTCCAGCGCGAACTCGTTTTGACCTCCGAAATCAACTTTCTCCTCGCTGCGGTTGCGGCTGCTCGCGATGATTCGCAGGTCGCGCGAGCGCGCGAACTGGCGAGCATCGTCGAATGGAAGCGGGTCTTCGCGTTGGCGAAGATCCACTGCGTCACGCCGATCATTTGCCGATTCATCGCCGAGAATGGCGGCGCGGCAACTCCAGAATCGGTGAAGTCGACGGCGCGAAAGCAGTTCCTGGAATTGTGGCGGCGCAATACGAAGTTCGCGCGAACGCTCGTTGAGATCGCTCGAGTAATCGAAGCAGAAGGCATCCCGGTGATCGCGCTCAAGGGCCCGGCGCTCGCGATCCAGACTTGGGGCGACCCCGTGATGCGCGAGTACAGCGACCTCGATCTGCTCGTGAAGCCGCACGACGTGCCGCGCGTGGCGAAGCTGCTCGCCGATCGCGGTTACCGCGCGCGCCGCTACGTGCCCAATACGGCAGAAGGCGGATCGTTCTTCGATTTCGAAAGTGAATTCACGACGGCCGGCAACGGTGTTGCGATCGATCTCCACGTCAAGCTGGCACCGTCGTATTTCCCAACCGGGATCGATTCCGACCGGCTGTGGCTGAGCAGCGTCCGAGTTGAGATCGAGGGTTCGACTGTCGCGACGCTGAATCCGACCGATTCGGCTCGCTTCGTCGCTGCGCATGCGGCCAAACATGGATGGCGCTCCTTCGGTTTTGTGTCAGACTTCGCCGCTCTCGAATCGTCGCCTGATCTGGATTGGCCAGCGCTATTGGCCGGCGCCACAAATCAGAGCGGCACGATGATCCGGCTCGCGGTGATTCTGGCCGAGGAAATGTGCGGTGCGCGATTTCCTGCAGAGATCGACGCGGCGGCCCGGCGCGATTCAGATGTGACTCGGCTGGCGCGCAAGATCCGGGCACGGATGTTCGATGCAACGGCAGACGGCCTCAGCTTGTTTCACGATTGGGTTGTGCCGCTTCGCTCACTTGAGCGTACGCAGGATCGTTTGCGCTATGCGGCAGGACGAGCGTTTCGTCCGACGGTCGAAGATCGCGAGTTCATCGCGTTGCCGCGAAAGATCTATTGGGCCTATTACCTGACGCGGCCGCTCAGGATGGCTGGGCTTCACGGCCATCGATTGTTTCGCTCCGCCCCCCTCGGAGGTGCAAACCAATGAACGCACAGCGGCGCACTGACAAGGAGAAAGTCATCTAGTATTTTTCTGGTCGAGCCAGATATCCAAAGCAACCTATCAAGGGCGTGACGGCAGGAAGCCGTCACGCCCTTTTTTTTCCGTATTCGACGAGGGCGAAAAAGGGGTCGCGCGGGGTTTGACTGACAGTTAAGTGGCGCGGTGACAACGATTCGCCGCTCGGAGGTAAAAAAATGTTTCGCTCGGTTTTATCTCAAGCTGAGCGTTTGTCATCATTTGTTAGACACGCTCGACATTCGTAGCTAACCGTATCGCGGCATACTTCTTGATCAACTCCTGCGCCTAAGAGTAAGTCGCAGTTAACAGTTTGTCTTGATACGCCGCGGAGGAGTGGCTATGCATTTGTCGAACACGGCAGCTCGCGGTCTAATCTGGGCGGCTTGCTGCTTATTTACCGGCTGCACTTTTATCGGCGTCGATGATCCGGCGACCTTGGAGCGCATGCAAACGGCGCAGAGCTTCGGCCCCCCGATGACGGTGCGGTACGAGGTGCTCCTCGATCGCGGCATCACGCGCGATCGGGCTGACAAGCTGCTTTCGGCCTGGAATAGGCGATACGCCAAGGAGTTCGGGCTCAGGGTCACGCCAGTCGCTTACCAGGAGTTCGACCGCGCGCCGCATGCGTGGAGCTACGCCGATATCGAGGCGCAACTGCTCACGGTGCCACTGCCGCCCGGAGTTGATCGCGTGATGTGGTTCGTCGGGCACACGCCGAGTGAATACGTGGTGGGCACGCTGACCTCGCTGCTCAACGCTCCGCTGCCGCTCGGCGGCGATTCGCTGGTCACGACCTTCGGCTACACCAATGATTCAACGCAGACGCATTCGTTCGTGTTTGCCTATGGCGACGCATCGAGCAGCCTGGTGTTCACGCCGGCGCGCGTCACCGTCCACGAGATGTTCCATCAGATGGGATGCGGTCATTACAGCATGGACGAATGCTACGAGCGGATCGCGCTACTCAAAAGCGCGGCCAATGATCGGCCGGGCGACATGTTCCCGGCGATCTTCTATCCGCAAAAGCATCAGCAAGGCGAACCGTACAAGACGGTCGCATTCCGTGCGCAAGTGAATACATCGCTTCAAGACGAGTACATGGCGATGACGGAAAAGCACTGACGCTCGGCCTGGCGCTTTGGTTTGTCGTTGCGGAATTATCTGAGAGTCACGTAAGTTTTTTACGCAGCGATCTCTTATCGGCGTGGTTTTGATTCGCTTGCAATGTGACCGAGTTAATCAGCGCAGCCATCCTTGCGGCTCATCTCGAACATGATTCGCGATCGCGTCGAATCATCAGGAGCCGCTGGATGCTGGATCGGATCGCGAGGACAACCTTCGCCTGCCTTTGCGCACTTTCACTCGTAGTCATTGCGCCCGCCCGCGGATGGGCGAGCTGGCCGCTGGTAGCACTCTAAGCGGCGTCGGCTTCCTCACGAACTACAGTGGCGCGAACGTCGCGCCGACGGCGTTCACGATCAATGGCACGCGGTGCCAATAGCGGGAGGATTTGTGCCGCCGTGGAGGCGGCTCTCGCGTCGTGGGAAACACTCGAAAGTCTGGCCTTGAACCGATCGCTGACGAGCGAAACTCTAGCAAAATCGCGTTTTTATGTTCAGCGACCGTGAGTTGCTGGCTGACCTCAAAGATTGACAATCTTATGCGATATGATAGACCGCCTAATGATTAGTTGCAGGTAGGGATGCCTATCGACTGGGGCCTGCAAGTTTCCTGAATCAGCCGATATTTTCCTCTCATGCCTGCGGACTGCGGTCTCGTTCGCGTTGATCGTGGGCCAGGAGTGGTTGATGCAGGAACCTCGGCTTTTGGATCGACAGTGGCGTGAGAAGTACTCCATCGAGCGGCTCGGCGAGTTCGTCGCGCGCTGTCGTAAGCGGCGGATCGCCGTGACACCCCAGCGCCTGGCGGTCATCCAGGCGTTGCTCGCTTCCGAGAATCATCCGAGCACCGACGAAATATTCGCCGCCGTACGCCGCCAGCATCCGCACGTGTCGTTAGCCACGGTCCATCGGATTCTGAACGAATTTTGCGAAACAGGAGAGGCGCGCAAGGTAACGCTGCTGCACGATGCCGCGCGCTATGACGGCAACGTCGAGCCTCATCACCACGTCATTTGCGTGCGATGCAAACGGGTCAGCGACATCGAGATACTCGATGTAGACAAGCTTCTCGAAGGCACACCGAGCCTTGGACAGTTCGCATTGCTGCGCTGTTCACTCGAAATCGAGGCGCTGTGCAAGCGCTGCCAGCTTGTCGAGAAGCGAGCCGCGCGCGACGGGCTACAGAAACAGGAAACTAAACTTTAGTTAAGCATAGTTGACAACTGGGTAATGGATGAACGACGCGCGTCAACCAGCGCGGCCGGCGGCGATCATGCGAACGGAAACTGGATGGGTTTGTAGTTCGTCGCGGGTTTGAGCAACTCGAAGGAAGGTGAAGACATGGCAGAGGAAGCGAAGTGCCCGTTTACGGGCGCGACCCACGAACAAACAAACCATGATTGGTGGCCGAACCAGGTAAGCATTCAGATTCTTCGCCGGAACTCGTCCGAGTCCGATCCGATGGGCGAGGAGTTCGACTACGCCAAGGAATTCAAGAGCCTCGACCTCAATGCCGTGGTCAAAGATCTGCACGCATTGATGACAGACTCGCAGGATTGGTGGCCTGCGGATTTTGGCCATTACGGGCCGCTCTTCATTCGCATGGCGTGGCACGCCGCGGGCACCTACCGCATCGGCGACGGTCGCGGCGGCGCCGGAACTGGCCAGCAGCGCTTTGCGCCGCTCAATAGCTGGCCCGATAACGCCAACCTCGACAAAGCGCGCCGGCTGCTGTGGCCGATCAAGCAGAAATACGGGCGCAAGCTCTCCTGGGCCGACTTGCTGATTCTGACCGGGAACGTCGCGCTCGAATCGATGGGCTTCAAGACGTTTGGTTTCGGTGGCGGGCGCGAGGATGTCTGGGAACCCGAAGAGCTCTACTGGGGTCCCGAATCGGTTTGGCTGGATGACAAGCGCTACACCGGCGACCGCGATCTGCAGAATCCTCTCGGCGCCGTGCAGATGGGTCTGATCTACGTCAATCCGGAAGGGCCGAACGGCAAGCCTGATCCGGTCGCGGCCGCGCGGGACATTCGCGAGACGTTCCGCCGCATGGCGATGAACGACGAAGAGACGGTTGCGTTGATTGCCGGCGGTCACACCTTCGGCAAAACCCACGGCGCCGGCGATGCGGCGCTGGTGGGACCCGATCCGGAAGCCGCCGCTGTCGAACAACAGGGTATCGGTTGGAAGAGTAAATACGCGTCCGGCATCGGCGGCGACGCGATCACCAGCGGCATCGAAGTCACCTGGAGTGCGACGCCAACCAAGTGGAGCAACGAGTACTTCAAGAACCTGTTCAGCTACGAATGGGAACTGACCAAGAGTCCGGCAGGCGCGAATCAATGGAAACCGAAGAACGGGGCGGGTAACGGCACCGTGCCCGACGCGCACGACAAGACCAAGCGTCACGCGCCTGCGATGCTCACGACCGACCTCTCGATGCGGATGGACCCGGCGTACGAAAAGATTTCGAAGCGCTTCTACGAGCATCCGGATCAGTTCGCCGACGCCTTTGCGCGCGCATGGTTCAAGCTGACGCATCGCGACATGGGGCCGATCGCGCGTTATCTCGGGCCACTCGTTCCGAAGGAGCATTTGAGTTGGCAGGATCCCATCCCGGCCGTGAATCATCCGCTGATTGGCGACCAGGACATCGCTGCGCTGAAGCAGAAAATCCTGGCGTCGGGCCTGTCGGTTTCGCAGCTCGTCTCGACGGCATGGGCATCGGCGTCGACGTTCCGCGGAAGCGACAAGCGCGGCGGAGCGAACGGCGCGCGTATCCGCCTCGCGCCGCAAAAGGACTGGGAGGTCAATCAGCCGGCGCAGCTCAAGAAGGTGCTGGCTACGCTCGAAGAGATTCAGAAGGGCTTCAATGGATCTGCGTCGGGCGGGAAGAAGGTCTCGCTCGCCGATCTTATCGTTCTCGGCGGATGCGCGGCGATCGAGAAGGCCGCGAAAGATGCAGGGATCGAACTGAAGGTTCCGTTCAGGCCGGGGCGCATGGACGCGTCGCAGGAGCAGACCGACGTCGAATCATTCGAACCGCTCGAACCGCGGGCAGATGGCTTCCGCAACTATCTGAGCGGCAAGCAGCGCTGGTCGTCTGAGGAGCTATTTATCGATCGCGCGCAATTGCTGAAGCTGACACCGCCTGAAGTGACGGTCCTTGTCGGCGGCCTGCGAGTGCTTGGGGCAAATGCCGGGCAGTCAAAGCATGGCGTCTTCACCAAGAAGCCAGAAACCTTGACGAATGACTTCTTCGTCAACCTGCTCGACATGCGCACGCAATGGCAGCCGGCGGCCGGCGCCGAAGGTGCGTACGAAGGACGCGATCGCAAGACCAACGAGCTGAAGTGGACTGGCACCCGAGTCGACCTGCTCTTCGGTTCGAACTCGCAACTGCGGGCGCTGGCGGAAGTCTACGCGTGCGCGGATGCGAAGGAGAAGTTCGCCAAAGACTTCGCGGCGGCCTGGTCCAAGGTGATGGATTCCGATCGCTTCGACCTGCGCTAATCTAGGTTTCGCGGGCCTCGAGAAGAAGCCGTCGAAAATAAACAGGGCGGCGTTTCAAGACGACTTGAAACGCCGCCTCTGCGTTCTATGTCGCCTTGCTCGCAAACTACAGCGCCACCAGCATATGGCGCGCGCGTCGTTGCGGCGAACCAGACCGTAGAGCGCATCGATATAAAGCCCCGTCAGCCCCTCCGAATCTCCGCAAATCCGATCAAGTTCAGCCGTATCAGGATTTTTGTCGAAGCGATCTAAATCAAAGACAATCAATCGAAAGCTGCGCCGAGGCGTTCAATGGGACGCGGTGCCAGTGGCGGGAGGATTGACTTTTTGTGATGCGGCGAAGGCCGCGCGGGCGTCGTGGAGACGCGGATAAGTGTGGCCGGGGCCGATCGCTGCGATGATGCGGTGGCGGATTAGATCCGCTTTGAGCGATTGAGCGACGCGTGCGAAGGCGAGCTCAACGCCGATTTGCTTCAGATGCTCGTGCAAGTCGCGCATGGTACGCGCGGCGGTGTAGTCGAGATTCGCCATCGCTTCCGCGTCGACTATGAGCCAGCGAATCGCGGATGGGCCGTCGCCGACTAGAGTCCGCACCTCGTCGGAGAACTGGCCTGCATTCGCGTAAAAGAGCGAGGCCCCGAAATGATAGATCGCAAGCCCCGGCTCGGTCACCGTGCCCGGCTTCGGGGGCCTAAGTTCCCAGACATCCTGATCACCTTTGACCAGTACGCCGGTCTGCGGATGATAACTGTGTGACAACACGCGCACCAACGACAACACCATCGCGACCAGGATCGCCTGCTCGACACCAACAACCACCACGACCGCCGCGGTGAGCAGGGCCAGCAGATGTTCGCCCGGGCTTTCGCGCAGGATATCGCGCAAGCCCTTCACATCGACGAGGCCGATCGCGATGCAAAACACGATCGCGCCGAGCACGCATCGCGGGAGGTACTGCAGCGGACGGGTCAGGAAGAGGAGCACGATCGCAACCACGGCCGCGGTCGATATCTGCGCGAGCTGACTGCGGCCGCCGGAGCTCTCGACCATCGCGGTCTGCGTCGGGCTGCCATCGACGACAAAGGTTGCGCTGAGCGACGCGACGGCGTTCGCGGCCGCGAGGCCGATCAGGTCGGCGGCTTCATCGATGCGCTGATGATGCCGCGCGGCGTAGAACCGCGCGGTCGCCGCGCTCTGCGCGACGATAACGATGAAGCACGATGCCGCAATCGGAATTAGCGGCTGAAGATTATCAATCTGCTGCCAGTGAAGCGGTGGCAAAGCGAGATGAGGCAGACCGCCGGTCAGCGGACCGACGACTCCGACGCCTCGCGCGGCGAAGTTCCAGAATGCGCTGGCTGCCGTCGCGCCGACCGCGGCGATCATTGCCGCCGGTATCTTCGGCGCCAGATGCCGCAGGCTCAGAACCAGGATAACAACAGCGATCGAGAGTTCAGCGGTCAGGACGTTGACCTGGTGCAAATGAGGAATGAGCTCGTAGAGTTGAACGATCGCGCGCCGCGACTCGACCTGGACATCGACCATCTGCGGCAGCGAGGCGATACCGACCTGGAGTCCGACTCCGGTGAGAAAGCCGACCAGGACGGTTTGTGACAGGAAGTCAGCCAAGAACCCGAGGCCGAGGATGCGCGCGATGAGGAGCATCGCCGCCGTCAGCATCGCTACCTCGGCCGCGAGCACGACATATTGCGCGCTCGCCTCGGGCGCCATCGTGGTGAGCCCGCTCGCCAGGATTGCAGCCGTCGCTGAATCCGCGCCGACCACCAGGTAGCGCGACGAACCGAAGGTTGCAAACGCCAGCAGCGGCAGGAGCAGGGTGTAGAACCCCGTGACCACCGGCATCCCGGCGATTTTCGTGTAGCCCAGCGCCTGCGGGATGTTCATGGCCGCGAGCTGAAAGCCCGCGAGCCCATCGCGCAGCGCCTGCGCGGCGCCCTGTGGCCGCGCCGCGCTGAACAGATTGAATCTGGAAGTCCCCGAATCCGCCTCGTTCATCGCCGCTGCTGAAGAATATGTTCTACAGCGGCGGTGTCCGCAACTTGGCCAGGCGCATCAGTCATCGAAACGAGGCCATCTCATAGTATGGTGCTGTTCTGCGTGGGGCTCGTAGTGAGCCATCTTTTTGTAGATAGCCATGACGATCCGGTAGTAGTGCGAGCCGATCGCGCCGGGGTAGCGCTCGCGCGCGATCTCCTTGGCGCGCTCCCACAGTTCCTCATCATGCTGAGTTCTGACGACACCGACCGGCATGGTCCACCTCCTTATTGATGTGCCGGAGGCCGCAGCCCGCCGGCGTCCCGGTTCTGCGAAAGCGCGACGCAGGTTTCGCGCAGCCAGACGGTCGTGGAGAGTTCGTCCTCGGCGAGCAGGCGCAGGACCTGGCGCGTCTCGAGGTCTTCGGTGAGCAGGCCGGCGAAATCGACGATCGGTCCAATCGCTTCCTTGGGATCGGGAACCTCGGAAACGAACCAGAGCAGTTTGTCGGAATCTGAAACTTCTGGATTCGCCAGCAATTCGACGAGCTGGCGCTCGTGCTCCGTAGGCAGGGCCCGCAGCTCGGCGCCGATCTCGTGGAGGCGACGCTCGAAGATACGCGCGTGATAGGCCTCGCGCTCGGCGATCATCCAGAGCGGAGTGCGAAGGCCTGGCGTGCGGCAAACCTCGGCCCATCTTGCAAATCCGACAGCGGATTCAGCCTGCGCCGCACGGATTCGATCGAGGAAAATCGCCACCGCTTCGCGCTCCGAGCGAAAGACCCGGCCGAAGGCGCGAAATCCTGCGGGAGTGTCATGGTCGGCGGCAGGTGGCGCCTCGCGCTCGAGGCGAGTGATTTCCTCTTCAAACGCGGCCTCGCTAAGCATCCCTTTTCGGTAGGCGCACAGCAGTTGTTTGATTTCAAAATCGCGGTTCATACGAAATCCACTCCCGGCATTTTTTACGAGGTCTGTGCATTTGAGATGCCATCGGATTCCGCCGAATACTCAGGATGTGGCGGTGGTGTGGTGCGTTTGGCGTCAAAGTTGGCCCGCTCGTCATGTCTCCGTCGGATACAGATTTCAACGGCGCACAGTCAGCTCGGGCGAAATAATCTGGCAGGCCCTTTGCACATGGCCGAGCAATGAAATCGTAAACCCGCTCATCAGGAGGCATTCTCATGGGAGCGATTGGGCCGTGGAGATCGTTTCGCGATCTCGAACGCTGGGTCAGAAACCTTGAGTCCAGTTTTCCGCGTGCCTACGAGGGGCATGCGTTTGATGACGAGCAGTTCGCCTCGCCGGCGATCGAAAGCTTCGTAAAGGACGGCAATCTCGTCATCCGCGCTGACGTGCCGGGAATCAGTCCGAAGGATATCGAGGTAAGCTTGCTCGGTGACGTTCTGACGATTCGCGGCGAGCGCCGGGAAGAAAGTGAGATCAAAAAGGAAAACTACCTCCGCCGCGAGATTTCTTACGGCTCGCTCGAACGGCGGCTCAATGTGCCGCACGGCATCGATTCGGCGCAGATAAAAGCGACGACCCGCGACGGCGTGATCGAGATAACGATCCCTCTGCAGTCCGACGCCGAGCCCAAAAAAATCAACGTCGTGGTTACGCCCGCCAAAGAGGAAGAAGAGCCTACCGAAAAATCGTAGCCAAGGTCGCTCCTGCCTTCAGCCTGCCACTCGTCGAATGCCGCCAGGGTATCGATCAGCGCGAGGTTGTCGGCCAGATGGCCGACTTCCATCTCACTGCCAAGCGCGATTACACGGCGGCGCGATGAGGTTGGGCGCGGAGCTGATCGACGAAGCCCAGGATTTCGGCCACCACCCGATCGCGTTCGCTGTCCACGCTCACCACGTGATAGCTTTCCTCGAGATGCACTGCGCGCTTGGCAGTGCTGCCGAGGTTTTTCATCACGTAGTTTACGTTCCTCGCAACCGGACAGGTGTGATCGTTCTTCGCATGAATGACGAGCGCGGGCTGCGTCACGCGCGGCAGCATCGGCCGCACCTGGGCGGATAACGCCATCAGGCGAATCGGCGCCGAGAGCGGAGTCAGATGCATCGTCGGATGGATCTGGCGCGCGGCGGCATCGTGGATATCCGACGAGTCCGCGACGTGCACGTACAGTTTGTCGACGACCGGACCAAGCAGCGACGCCGCTTTGAGAGCGGCTGACACCGCCGGGGGAAGGAAGAACGCGGCGGAGAGCATCACGAGGCCCGCGACCGATTCGCGCTGGTCGACCGCGAGCCGCGCGCCAAGCACGGCGCCCAGCGACTGCCCGATTACAACGTTCGGGTCGCCGTACTGCCGCAACTCCTCGAAGCCGTGGACGACGCTCTCGTACCAGTTATCGGGACCGGTCGCGCCGAGTTCGTAAGGCGCGCCCGCATGTCCCGCCAGGCGCACACCGCGCACGCGGATACCCGCCGCGGCGAGCTGCTCTCCGAGATAGCGCATCTCAAAGGGGGTCCCGCCGAGGCCATGGACGAGCAGCGCGCTCAGTCCCTCGCCGGGGAAGAAAAACTCACTGGTATCGACGGCAATTTTGAACGATTGCGGAGGTTCGTCGTCCGATTCACTCATAATGAAATCCTTATATAGCCGGGCGCGTCCTACATCGAGGCCTGTGACGAAGCCAGTTGCTCCGTGTCAATCGTGATCTTGGCCTGCGCGCGTAACTGATCGAGGAAGTTCTGCCAGGCAAGGGCGCGGCGCCGCTGTTGATACTCCTCGACGAATGACTTCTGGTCGCTCTTCCATTCGTCGTCGGTCGGATTCGTGCGAGACGTTACTTCGAAGATGTACGAGTCGCCGCCGTGTTCCATCACCGAGTCGATCACGCCGGGCACCGCCGGTTGCAGACTCGCGGCGTCGGCAACTTCGGGGAACTGGCCAATGCCGGGGACATCGTTGGTCACGCGCGTGAACGGCTCGGCGCTTTTGACCTGGAGCTTGTTGGCCGCGGCCACGCTGGCAAAATCCTGCGGACCCTTGATTAACTTGGCGAGCCGCGCCGCTTCGGCATGGGCCTTTTCCTGCGCCATGTTCCTGACGTAAGCGTCGCGGACCTTGGCCTCGATATCCTTGAGCGGCGGGATATGCGACGGATCGCGCATCACGAGCTTGATCAGGTAGGGCGCGTTGCCGACCGGCACCCCGCGCGCCTGCCCGACCTCGAGCCGGAAGCCAGCGTCAAGCAGCTCTTTCGAGTCCGCCGTCCCCGGGATCAACTCGTCACGTCCGACCAGCGGCGTCGTTACAACGTCGATGCCGCGCTTTTGCGCGATGACCTCGAGGCTCGCGCCCGAGAGCGCGTCGCTGAGGTCCTGGTTTAGCGCCTCGCGCGAGATCCTCGTGCCTTGGCCTTCGCGAATCGCTTCGATGATCTGCGGCTTGGCCTGTTCGAGCGTATCGACGTGCGGGGCCTTATGCTCGTCGAGTTTGACGATGTGATAGCCGAACTGCGTCTCGACCATTGCGATATCGCCGGGCTTCATTTGGAAGACGGCATCTTCGAATGGCTTGACCATTTCACCGCGGCTGAAGGTTCCGAGATCGCCGCCGGAGTTCTTGTTCGATGGATCGTCGGAGTACTTCGCCGCGAGCTTGGCGAAGTCCTGCTTGTGCGCCATGGTGAGAATCGTCAGCGCCTTCTGCTTGGCCTTGTCTTTCTCGGCCTTGGTGGCGCCCGCCGGCACAGCGACGAGGATGTGCTGCGCGTGAACCTGCTCAGGATGGGTGAACTGAGTTTTCAGGTTGCGCTCGTAATAATCCTTGATCTCCTGATCGGTCGGCGTAATCTTCGCGGCGAGAACGCGAGGCTCATAGTGGATGAACTCGATCTTGATTCGATCCGGCTCGCGAAACTGCTCTTTGAACTGGGAGTAGAAGTCGGCGAGATCCTTGGGCGACGGATTGATAGCCGCGCTGAAGCTTTGGTACGGCACCACGAGGTAGCTAAGGCCGATCTTCTCGTTGCGCAGGTTGTAGGCCTGGCGAACCTCGTCGTCGCTGACCTGCACGCCGGAGTCGATCATCGAGCGCAGCGTGTCCTGCAACATATCGCTGCGGACTGAATCTTCGAACTCGTGCGGCAGCATCCCCTGCTCGCGCAGTAACTCCTGGTAGCGATCGAAGTCGAACTGGCCGTCCTGCTGGAAGGCTGGCTGCGAGGCGATCTTCTGCTGCAGGGCATTGGTCGAGATAACGATACCGAGGCGATGGGCCTCGTTGGCGACGAGTTGGGATTCGATAAGGGTTTCGAGCGCCTGCTGCCGCACATTAACCGACTTCAGAATCTGCGCCGCGTTGGCGCCATACATCTGTTGGATCGTGTTGCGGAACTCGATCGCCTGGCGATCGAGCTGGTCGGCGAGGATTCGCTTGCCGTCCACCGTCGCGACCGGATGAACGCGGCCAATCATACCGGAGCCGAGCCCCCAGAAAATCATCGTGAGGGCAATGAAGCCGCCTACTCCCCAGGTGATCCAGGAGTTCTGATGTCCGCGCAACTTATCGAGCATGGTCGGGTAATCATATCAGCCCTGTTTTAGCGCGCAATTCGGGCGATTATCTTGCCAGCAACTCCGGCGGCTGTTAGTTTAACGACGGCGATGGGAGTCGGGCTCGCTCGCGGGGATTTTTGACTTCAGCAAATCGAGCGTGCTCGGGATTGGCTTTCGGGCTGGTAAGACTTTAGACCAGGCCAGAGCCTGGTGGAGGGGACGAATTCAGTGGTCCTCAATTCCGTTTTTGGTTGGTTCTCCAACGATCTGGCGATCGATCTCGGCACCGCCAACACCCTGATCTACGTCAAGGGCGAGGGCATCGTTTGTAATGAGCCTTCGGTCGTCGCGGTGCAGAAGGATTCGCGCGGCTCGCGCCGCGTGCTCGCGATCGGCGCTGAAGCGAAGAAGATGCTCGGCCGCACTCCGGGCTCGATCGTCGCCATCCGTCCGCTCAAGGACGGCGTGATCGCCGATTTCGAGATCACCGAGAACATGCTTCGCTACTTCATTCAGAAGATCCACTCGGGCAAGACGCTTGTGCGTCCCCGCCCGCGTATCGTCATCTGCGTGCCATTTGGAATCACCGCGGTTGAGAAGCGCGCGGTGCGCGAGTCGGCTGAATCGGCAGGCGCGCGCGAAGTTTATCTAATCGAAGAGCCGATGGCCGCGGCGATCGGCGCCGGGCTGCCGATCACGGAGCCTGCCGGCAACATGATCGTCGATATCGGCGGCGGCACAACTGAAGTCGCGGTGATCTCGCTGGCGGGCGTGGTGTTTTCGCGCTCGGTGCGTGTCGCAGGCGACAAGATGGATGAAGCGATCATCCAGCACATCAAGCGCAAGTATAATCTCCTCATCGGCGAGCGTACCGCCGAGCTCATTAAGATAACGATCGGCTCCGCGTATCCCGGCAATGAAATCCAGACGATGGAGATCAAGGGCCGCGATCTGGTGGCCGGCGTGCCCAAGATTATCGAAATCACCGACGAAGAAATCCGCGAGGCTCTGATGGAGCCGGTACGGCAGGTGGTCGAGTCGGTGCGAATCGCACTCGAGCGCACGCCACCGGAGCTCGCGTCGGACATCGTCGATAAGGGAATCGTGTTGGCCGGTGGCGGCGCGCTTTTACGCAACCTGGATGTGCTACTGCGCGAGGAGACAGGATTGCCGGTGACGTTGGCGGACGATCCGCTGACTGCGGTCGTGATGGGTGCGGGCAAGGTGCTTGACGAGTTGTCGCTCTTGCGCGACGTGACGGTGGATTGACCGTAATTTCGATTTCGCGTGAGACTCCGCCCGGGTCCGGGGCGAATTGACGTGAGAAGCACATTTCTCTGGCGTAATCGTGTCCTGCTGACCAGCGGCATTCTGATCATTTTGTCGCTGCACTTTATTTCGACTGGCGTCCATCCCGGCGATCTCTCCGCCAAGCCCACTTCAATCCTCATGGAGCTGGTGCGGCCCCTCGATGCCGCCACGTCGCGGCTTACCGACGGCGTCTCGTCGATCTATCGCAACTATATCGACCTGGTTAATGTCCGCGCGGAGAACAAGCAGCTCAAGGCCGAGCTCGCCAAGCTGACCAGCGATCGCGCCCGGCTCGACGAGCTCCAGACCGAGAACCATCATCTGAGCGAATTGCTCGATCTCAAGGATGTCCTGGAGCTGCGCGCCGTCGCGGCCAACGTCATCGGCAGCGACGCGACCGGCCTTTCGCATACGCTCCTTTTAGGCACCGGAACTTACGGCGGCATCCGCCCCGGGATGGCGGTGCTGTCGAACCAGGGCGTGGTCGGCAAGATTATCTCCTCGAGCCCGCATTCCTCGCGCGTGCTCCTGCTCGACGATCACAACTCTGCCCTGGACGGCTTCGACGAACGCTCGCGTGCACGTGGCATCGTCGCGGGGATGGTCGATGAGGGCGTGATGTTGAAATACGTCGACCGCTCGCAGGACGTTAAGTCGGGCGACACGATCATCACATCCGGACTCGACGGCATTTTTCCGCGCGGCCTGCTGGTCGGCAGCATCAAGGGCGTGCGGCGCGAAGGTCCTGGGATGTTCCTTGCGGTCGAGATAGCACCCGCGGTTGATTTCCGCTCGCTCGAGCAGGTCCTGATAGTGACCGAGCCGCCGCCGCGGCTCGAAGAACAGGTCAAGGACTGAGCGTTGCGCTTGATAGTGGTGTTCTCATTTTTCGCGCTTATCTCGCTGGCGATTGAAACCGCGCTGCCTCATCTGATTCCGGTTCGCGCGATTGTTCCGAATCTGATCGTGATCCTCGCCGTCGATCTGGGCCTGCGGCATCATGGCGCGCTGCCCGCGTTGCTGGCCTTCGGGATGGGTTACGCGACCGATACGTTCTCCGGCTCGCATCTCGGGCTCAACGCGTTTTTCGTAACGCTGGTCTTCGTCGCGGCGTATGAAATGTCGAGCCGTCTGATGGTGACCAACGCATTTGTCGGCGCGATGCTGGTGATGATCGCGACGGTTCTGATCACGCTCGGCTCGATCGCGATAACCGACGGGATGGACAGCCTGGGTGACATAGGCCCTTTGCTGCCCGCGCTGGCCGTCCAGGCCATCTTGTCCGCCATTCTTGCTCCGATGATCTTCTCGATGCTGGCGAGCGCAAAAAAGCTGGTAGGATTGCCTACTGCTTCGGCACGTGAATAGATATTAGCGGTAGCCCTGTGGCGAAAATTCGCCCATCCAAAGAAGCCCCGGTTCCCAAGCTCGAGCCTCGCATCACCGTCATCACGGCTGTGATGATGACTGTGCTGGCGATGGCATCGGTGCGCCTCTATTACCTCCAGGTCCTGCATCACCAGGACATGGCCGACCTGGCGGATCGCAACCGGATTCGCATTCGCCGTGAGCCCGCACCGCGCGGCCTCGTGTTCGATCGTAAGCATCGGCCCCTGGTCGATACGCGTCCGTCGTTCGATGCCGTCATCGTTCCTGAGGACGCGACGAATCTCTCCGAGACAATCGAGAGGGTCGAGAAGTATCTCGGCACAGATGGCGTCGCGGAAAAAATCTCGGACGCTGAAGACGACGATCGTCCCGCTTACGATCCGGTAGTCGTTCAGGAGCGACTCAACTGGCCACAGGTCGTCGCGCTCGAGACGCATCAGCTCGAACTGCCCGGCGTCAGTCTCGAGATCACGCCGGCGCGACATTATCTATACGGTGAGATGGGCGCGCATCTGCTCGGCTATGTCGGCGAGGTCACCAAGAACGACCTGATCAAAAAGGCCGACTATCACATGGGCGACGAGATCGGAAAATTTGGTCTCGAACGCCAGCTCGAGCCCTTCCTGCGCGGCGACGCTGGCGGCCAGGAAATCGAAGTCGATTCCGTGGGCCGCAGGCTACGCATCCTCAAGGAGATGCCTGACACTCCCGGCCAGAGCATCGTGCTGACGATTGATCTAGACGTTCAGCAGGCGGCTGAGCAGGCGATGGCGGGCAAAAACGGCGCGCTCGTCGCGATCGATCCCAATAACGGCGAGATCCTCGCGATGGTCTCGCATCCGGCGTTTGACCCAGACATCTTCGGCGGCGGAATCAAAGCTGCGGACTGGAAGGCGCTCATCGAGGACCCCAATCACCCCCTGCAAAACCGCGTTGTGCAGGGTATCTACCCGCCGGGCTCGACATTCAAGATCGTCGATTCGATCGCGGGCCTCGAGGAAGGCACGCTTCACCCCGATACCGTCTATAGCTGCCCAGGCGGTCTCTGGTTCGGCGGCCGCGTGTACCATTGCTGGCGCAAGCAAGGCCACGGCTCGATCGAGTTACACAATGCGATCGTGCGCTCGTGCGACGTGTACTTCTACGAAGTCGGCGAGAAGCTCGGTGTCGATCGGATCGCCAAGTGGGCCAACGCCCTCGGCCTCGGCGAGAAGAGCGGTATCCAGCTCGACAATGAAAAGCCCGGCTTGATCCCGTCATCGGCGTGGAAGCAGAAACGCTACCACGAGCGATGGTATCCGGCCGAGACGCTGTCCGTAGCGATCGGCCAGGGCTACGTCGCCGTGACTCCGCTCCAACTCGCACAACTTGCCGCGCAGGTTGCCAACGGGGGAACGCGCTATCGCCCGCACTTTGTAAAATACATCGAGGGCAACGATGGCAGCGTCGTGCGGGCGTTCGAGCCCGAAGTCGAAAACCGCATCGCGATCGATCCGGCGCTCCTGTCCGTCGTCAAAGACGCTATGGCTGACGTCGTTAACGGCTCTGGCGGTACCGCGCACAAAGCCGCGCTCCCCGGCATAACGGTTTGCGGCAAGACGGGTACCGCACAGATCGTGGGCGACAAGTCGGGCACTGGCGGCGAGGGTAACGACGCCAAAAACAGCACTCCCTTCGAGAAGCGCGACCATGCGTGGTTCATGGCCTTCGCGCCCAAGGAGCACGCCCAGATTGCGATCGCATGTATCGTCGAGCACGGCGGCCACGGCGGCAGCGCGGCGGCGCCCGCAGTTCACGATGTGATGCAGAAATTCTTTCAGCTCTATCCGCCTGCGGACACGCAGTTGACCAGCGACACAAATCGTCCCGCGATCGCGCGCGTCCTCGACGACAGCGCCGCACCTGCGGCGGCCACCGACAACGGCACTTCGGAATCCGCCGAGGATGCGGCCGACGACGCCCAGGAGCGCTAGCGGTGGCGGGACCTGATCGGCGCATCATCCTGCATTTCGACTGGACCGTGTTCCTGATCGTACTTGGCCTCGCGGGCATCGGGCTGATCAGCGTGATCAGCGCTTCATATGGCGGCCACAAGCTGATCAATCCGCTCGTGATACGACAGGTCGTCTGGATCGCGGTCGGCGTGCTCGCCCTGGTTATCGCGGCGCTCTTCGATTACCGCGCACTGCAAACCTACGCCTATCCTCTCTACGTGGCCGTGGTCGGACTGCTGATCGCGGTCATGATAGCGGGACACGCGACCGGCGGTTCGCGCCGCTGGATCAATCTGGGTTTCTTTCATCTCGAGCCATCAGAGCTGGCGAAGCTGGCTGTCGTCCTCGTGATGGTGCGCTATCTGCGCGAGGAGCCGCCCAAGGGCGGATGGGGCCTGCGCCACTTGATCATCCCGGCTCTCCTGCTCGGAGTGCCGTTCGTGCTGGTGCTCAAGCAACCGGATCTCGGCACCGGGCTCATCCTGATGCTGATCACGGTGACGCTCGTCTATATCAGTGGCCTGAACACGCGGACGATGGTGATTCTCGGGCTCGCGGCCGTGCTCGTCGCTCCGGCAAGTTGGCACTTCCTGAAGCCGTATCAGCGCCAGCGCCTCGTCAGCTTCCTGAATCCGCAGGCCGATCCGCTCGGCTCCGGTTATCACATCATCCAGTCCGAAATCGCGATCGGCGCGGGCGGTCCGTCCGGCAAGGGCTTCCTGAACGGCACGCAGGCGCGGCTCAACTTCCTGCCCGAGCAGAGCACCGACTTTATCTTCGCGGTCTTCGCCGAAGAATTCGGGCTCATGGGATCGATCACACTGCTCACGCTCTATGGGGCGCTGATCGCGCGCGGCGCATGGATCGCGAGGCATTCGCGCGATCGCTTCGGCGCATTGCTCGCGATGGGCCTCACGGCGATCGTCTTCTGGCAGGTCGCGATCAATATCGGCATGGCCACCGGGATGCTGCCCGTCGTCGGCATCACGCTACCGCTCGTGAGCTACGGCGGCTCATCGCTAATCGCCATGATGTTCGCGATGGGCCTCTTGATAAGCGTAAACACCCGCCGCTTCCTGTTCTGATTTCCCGCTCCATTTAGTCGACTATTGTTGCCGCCGATGGACGCATCGCTTCGCGCTGCTGGCGCCATCGGAGTCACTTACCGAATGTTTGGTTGATAAAAACGCTGACCCCGTATAGGCGCCGCTAATGGCATAGCGCGTGCTCTCTGTCCCCGGACTCACAACCACGGCGGGCAGCAATGGGCGGAATCTTTCCTGAAAGCGTCTCCACCTTCGGTGGCGAAATCGACTCGGTCTTCCGGCTGATTCTCTACGTCGTCGGATTCTTTTTCATCGTCAGCGAAGTGCTGCTCGTCTACTTCGCCGTTCACTATCGACGCGGCCGCGTGCCGCGCGCGATCTACAATCGCGGCGACAATGTGCGCGAGTTCGCGTGGATCATCGTTCCGTGCCTGATCATTCTAATCTTCGACCTCGGCATCGACGCCGCAGGTCATCGCGCGTGGGCGCTCGTCAAGGAGAATCAGCCCCCCGCCGACGTTATCGTCAACGTCACCGCCAAGCAGTTCAACTGGAACTTCACCTACCCAGGCAAGGACGGCAAGCTCGGCGGGCCTAACGACGTGACGCTGGAGAACGAGCTTCACGTTCCCGTTGGAAAAATAGTTCGCGTCACGCTCAGTTCTCAGGACGTCATTCACAGTTTCTGGGTGCCCAATCTGAGACTCAAGCAGGATGTCGTTCCCGGCCGGAGGATCGTCGCATGGTTCGAAGTGACGAGGCCGGGGACCTATGAAATCGCGTGCTCGGAACTGTGCGGCTTCGGTCACTACTCGATGCGCGGGCAGATCATCGTGCATACCGCCGCCGACTACGCGCGCTGGCGCGCGGACATGCTGGCCAACGCCGGCAAGTAGCCTGGGAGGAGCGTAATGTCGACTGCCATCGCAGCATCCGCCGCGCCGATTGCGCATCACGAGACCCACGAGGCCGGCTTCATCGGCCGCTACATTTTCTCCGTCGATCACAAGGTCATCGCGAAGCAGTACCTGACGCTTTCCGCCGTGATGGCGCTCATCGGCGGCGGATCGAGCTACCTCATCAGATGGCAGCTCGCGTGGCCTGAGACCTCGATTCCCGGATGGGGTCCGATCGGTCCCGACCAGTACAACGCGCTCATCACGATGCACGGCACGATCATGGTCTTCTTCGTGGCGATGCCGTTTCTGCTCGGCGCGTTCGGCAACTACCTGATCCCGCTGATGGTCGGCGCTGATGACATGGCGTTTCCGCGCCTCAACGCGATGTCATTCTGGACAATATTCGCCGCTTCGAGCGTGCTCATCGCATCGTTTTTCATGCCCGAAGGTCCGGCCGCCTCGGGATGGACTGGCTACGTGCCGCTCTCCGACAAGGCTGTCTACACCGGCGTCGGCTGGGGACAGAACCTCTGGATCATCGCGCTCGCGCTCGAGTTCGCCTCGTTCCTTATGGGCGGCGTGAACTTCCTCGTCACTGGTCTCAACCTGCGCACGCGCGGGATGACGCTGATGCGCCTGCCGCTACTGGTCTGGATGGAGCTTACGGCGGCGGTGGTTTTCCTGCTTTCGGTCGGACCGCTGATCGCGGGCGCGATCATGCTCCTGCTCGATCGCACGATGGGCACCGGGTTCTATCAGCCCGACAAAGGCGGCGATCCGCTGTTGTGGGAGCATCTGTTCTGGTTCTTTGGTCATCCTGAAGTTTACGTCGTGGCGCTGCCGGGTTTCGGCATCATGCTCGAAGTGATCCCGGTCTTCGCCCGCAAACCGATCTTCGGGTACAAAGTGATGGTCTACTCGACGATCGCGGCAGGCTTGCTCAGCTTCGTCGTCTGGGCACATCACATGTTCGTCTCCGGCATGGATCCACGCCTTGCGAGTCCATTCAGCGTTACGACCATCCTGATCTCAGTGCCGTTCGCGATCATCCTGTTCTCGATGATCGCGAGCCTGTGGGGCGGTTCGATTCGGTTTGCATCGCCGATGCTGTTCGCGCTCGGCGGCGTCGCAACGTTCCTGATCGGCGGCGTGACGGGAATCTTTCTCGGCTCGGCCGCCGTGGACATCGTAATGCACGGCACGTACTTTGTCGTCGCGCATTTCCATTACACACTTTTCCCGGTCGTGTTCTTCGGCGGGTTTGCGGGAATTTATTTCTGGTTCCCAAAAATGTTCGGCCGCATGATGAACGAGAAACTCGCGCAGGTTCATTTCGTTATCACGTTCATCACCTTCAACATGATATTCATCCCGCTCTTCTTCGTGGGCCTCGGCGGCAGTCCGCGCCGAATCTACGAGCTCTCCTCCTACGACATGCTGAAGCATCTGCAGCCGCTGCACGTAGTCGCGACATATGGCGCGATCGCATTACTCATTGGCCAGGTGCCGTTCATTATCAACTTCCTTTACTCGCTCGCCCGAGGCCCGCGTGCGGAGCAAAATCCGTGGCACGCAAACACTCTTGAGTGGACAGTGGGTTCGCCACCGCATCATCCGAATTTTGCGGTGCCGCCTCGCGTCTATCGCGATCCCTATGAGTACAGCGTACCCGGTGCGGCGCAGGACTATATTCCGCAAAATGTAGCTCCCGAGGAACTGGTCGATATCCAGCTGGCCGCCGACTGAGAGGCTCTTAGCAATGGCTGCAGGCGCACACGTACTAATTCCGGAACACGACGATACGATTCGTCAAATTCCACCGGGCAAGATCGCGATCTGGTGGTTCCTCGGCTCGGAGATCATGGTCTTCGGCGGCCTGATCACCGCCTTCGTACTGTTCTCGTTCGCGTCACACGGGGCCTTCGCTGAGTCAGCGAAGCACGTGCATTGGAAGCTGGGCGCCATCAACACTCTAGTGCTCGTGACCTCGAGCCTTACGATGATTTTGGCGCTTGGCTATGCGCGTGCGCATAACCTGGCGCGCACTCGCCTCTGCCTCTTTCTCACGATCGCGCTCGGGCTCACGTTCCTCGGAATAAAGTCATATGAGTATTCGAGCGAGATTCATGAAGGCTTCGTGCCGAGCACCAGCCTATTCTGGTCATTCTATTTCGGGATGACGGGACTTCACGCCCTGCACATGTTCGGCGGCCTCGTCGTTAATGGCTTGCTGCTGATCGCTGCGCTGCGCAAGGCGCCGTGGGATTTCCTCGAACGCCGCCTCGAATTCGCCGGGCTCTACTGGCATTTCGTCGATGTGGTCTGGATCTTCCTGTTCCCGCTTCTCTATCTGACCTGAGGTAGTGTCAATGACTGATACAACCCATGACGCGGCGATGCCGCACAATCAGAACGGGCTCTACTTCTTTATCTGGATATGGCTGGTGGTGCTGCTGGTTGTCGGCTTGTCGATCTTCGGCCTGCCGATCCCGCGCGTAGTCGCAGTCGGGCTGATCTTTGGCGTAGCCGCCGTCAAAGCGGGACTCGTGCTGCGCAATTATATGCATCTCAAGCATGAGCACTATCTCATCTATTTGATAGTGCTGGTCCCGGTTCTTTTCTTTCTCGGCCTCGCACTAACGCTCATTCCAGATATCGTCTTTCGCCACGGCATGTAGTGTGAAAGTACCAACTTACTTCGCTCTCGCCGCTTTCACCGCGACACTCGCGATTCTCGTGTCGCCGGCTATCGCGCCTGCCTGTCCGAGTTGCTTTGCGGCCTCCGGTACTCGTGCGCTTCATGCCTACTATTTGAGTACTGCACTTTTGACCCTGATGCCGTTCATCCTGATTAGCCTGTTCGTATTCGCGGGCTATTCCTCGTATCGCCGTGCCTCACGTGAGCAGAGAGGTTCTGAGTAGTGGTGCAAGATCCGCGAATCCTGGTTTACAGCTTTTATCGCGACGCCGAACTGCGCGGCGCGCGTCTCCTTCTCGCTCTGACCCGACTGATGCATGACCCCGATGCACAGGCCAAGTTGACCCGGCATCTCGCCGACGAGACCCGCCACGCGCTGCTTTGGTCAGAGCGGATCGCACAGCTCGGCGGCACGCCGATCGAGGTTGCAGACGGCTATCAACGCCGTCTCCATGCCAAAATCGGCGTGCCGACCGATTTAGTCGAAATTTTCGCGCTCACTCTCATCACGGAGGAACGTGCCCAAAGCCGCTACCTGGCGCATGCGGCAATGAAAGACGTCGATCCAGTAACGGCCGAATTGCTGGCCGATGTCGCGCGCGACGAAGAATGGCATCTCCAGTGGATCACGGCGAAGCTCAACCAGCTCGCCACCCAACGCGATGATAATGCCCGCCTCGCACGCACGCTCGAGCGTTATCGCACGCTCGAGCGCGAGGTTTACTCAGAAATCGAAGAACACGAGCACGAGTTGCTAAGGCAATAGGCGCAGGAGGTGTTATGCGAATCTCACTTATCTATGAACTCCAGATGGCCAAGCCGTGGACCGAGAAGTCCGAGTACAACACGTACTGGCAGGCCATGGCACAGATCGAACTGGCCGAGGAAATGGGATTTCACGCGGCCTGGTTCGTTGAACATCATTTTCTGACTGAGTACTCGCACAGCTCAGCGCCCGAAGTGTTCTTCGGTGCGATTAGTCAGCGCACCCAGCGTATCCGCCTCGGCCACGGCGTGGTGCTCCTGCCGCACAAGTACAATCATCCGGTTCGTGTCGCCGAACGCGCCGCGGTGCTTGATCTTCTCTCCAATGGCCGCGTCGAGCTCGGCACGGGCAGGTCGATCACCGAACAGGAACTTGGCGGCTTCAATATCGATCCCGATGAGACCCTCGACCAATGGGAAGAGTCGGTGCGCGCGATCCCGAAGATGTGGATGAACGAGACGGTTTCCTTCGACGGCAAGTATCTCAAGATGCCGGAGCGCGCGGTTCTGCCCAAGCCGCTCCAGAAGCCGCATCCGCCGCTCTGGCATGCGGCGACGCAGCCCTCAAGCTTCCAGCGCGCGGGACGGCTCGGGCTCGGGCTGTTGTCATTCGGCTTCACTGCGCCGGGCATGCTTGAAAATCAAATCGGGCTCTATCGCGCCGCGGCGGAAGCCTGCACCAATCCCGCGGGCGCTTTTGTCAATAATCAGGTCGCGTCGTCTGCGATGGCCTGCTGCGCGGAAACGCGCGATAAGGCATATGCAGTCGCAGAGCCGAACATGCGCTTCTTCTGGGATCTCGGCCAGAAACTGTATATTCCGAAGAATGCGCAGTCGTACAAATACTATTCGAATATTTCCGAGGCGTTGATTTCGAGCAAGAATAAGCAGCTCGATCCAAATGCGCCGCTGCCAATTACGCCGCTCGAGCCCTCGGCCTTCAATATCGAAACCGCGTCGGCTACTGGCACCGTCATCTGCGGCAACCCCGACGATTGCATCGCCGGCGTGGCAAAGTATCCTGCCGCCGGTATCGACGAGTTGATGCTGCTGGTCCAGGTCGGCCGCATGCCGCATCAGGCGATCATGGACACGATCAAACTGGTCGGCAGGTACGTGATTCCTTATTTCAAAAACGTCGAAAGCGAACGTCCGCAGCAGTCAGCACGGGCAGCCTGACGCGGCAGCGGGACGCGCCTGAGCCGGCGAAGGAACCGGCCCTGCGCGTTCTGCCGCGAAGGCCGATGCACCTACAGGCGCATCGGCCTTTTTCGTTACATTGCTAACCGCGGTATTGCCTCAATATGTACCGAACGGTATATATTTTGATGTGGATTCGCGGACAGGTCTGATACGCGCGGCGCGCGGGCTCTTTGCCCGTCGCGGCTACGATGCCGTCGGGGTGCAGGAGATCGTCGAAAGTGCCGGGGTCGCCAAGCCCACGCTCTATCATTTCTTCGGCAGCAAGCAGGGTCTACTCGAGGCGATATTTGCCGAGCACGCGGTGGCGCTCGATGATGCGGTCCGTGCGGCGGCCCGCTACGAGCGCGATCTGCCGTTGACCCTCGACCGCATCGTTGCCGCCTACGTTGATTTCGCCTCGCGCGAACCGGATTTCTACCGCCTTGAACTGGCGCTGTATTTTGCCCCCAAAGACAGTGACGCATATCGCGTCGCGACGCATCACTATGCGCGCCGCCAGGCGATCCTCGAGGAGATGTTCGCCGCCGCAGTGCGCGAGCACGGTAACATGCGCGGCCGCCATCGCCGCTACGCCGTGACGCTGGTCGGTATGATCAACAGCTACGTTGCGTTGCAGCTCAACGAGCATCTGGTGATCACCGACCGGCTGCGCCGCGATATCGTGCATCAATTCAGCCACGGCATTTATTCGTAGGCTTTGTGACCCGATGCGCCGAAGCCCCGAAATATCCGCGTCTTCAATCTATACCGAACGGTAGGTATCAAAATGATCGATAACGAGCATTGGTCATGGCGCACGATTTTCTATCATCTATTTCCCCTCGGATGCCTCGGCGCGCCCGCGCGCAATGATTTCGACGCGCCGTGCGTCGATCGCATTTCGACATTGCGAGAATGGATCAATCATTTCGAACATCTCGGAATCAATGCGCTGCTGCTCGGCCCGGTTTTCGAGTCGAGCTCTCATGGCTACGACACCGCTGACCTTTTCAAGGTCGATCGCCGGCTTGGCAACGATGATGCCCTTGGAAATTTTTCGCGCGATCTGCACCGGCGCGGAATCCGCCTCGTGCTCGATGCCGTCTTTCATCACACGGGGCGCGATTTCTGGGCCTTCCGCGATGTACGCGAGCGCGGCCGCGAGTCGCAGTATTGCGATTGGTTCCATCTCGATTTTTCTCGCCGCAGCCCGTACGGCGAGCCGTTTCACTACAAAGGCTGGGCCGGCAACTACGATCTGGTGAAGCTCAATCTGAAAAGCGCGGCGGTCCGAAAACATCTGCTCGACGCGGTTTCATCGTGGGTCGAGCGTTTCGAGATCGATGGACTCCGACTCGATGTCGCCGACGGCCTCGACGCCGATTTCATTCACGAGCTGAGTGAGTATTGCCGGCGAATCAAGCCGGCCTTCTGGCTAATGGGCGAAGTTGTGCACGGCGACTACCGCAATTGGGCTCATCCGGGCGCACTTGCATCGACGACTAACTACGAGGCTTACAAAGGGCTGTGGTCGAGTCTCAACGATCGGAACTATTTCGAGATTGCATATTCGTTGAATCGCGAATTCGGACCCGAGGGTATGTATCGTGGAATTCCGCTCTACAATTTCGTGGACAATCACGACGTCACCCGCGCCGCGAGTATCCTGCGCGAGCCGACGCTACTGTATCCGCTTTACGCGCTGCTGATGACGATGCCGGGAGTACCGTCGATTTATTATGGCAGCGAATTCGGAATCGAAGGCCGCAAGCAGCACGGTACCGATGCTTCGCTCAGGCCCGCGCTGGATATTCGCGCGCTCTCCCATCACGCACCGCATCCCGAGCTGTGCGCCGCGGTCAAAAAGCTAATCGCATTGCGGCACCAGCTCCGCGCGCTCCAGGTCGGCGATTACGCGGAGCTTCATGTCGCGCCGGAACAGTTCGCATTCATCAGACGGTTTCACAGTGAATCGATTGTCATCGCTCTGAATGCCTCCGCGCACACCGCGCAGATTCCCCTGCGACTACCCGGCGGCTTCAGCCACCTGGTCGATAAGCTCAACAACGACGAGAAGTTCAATGGCGCCGGCACACGGCGCCTTCTGCCAGTGCCGCCGCGCTGGGCGCGAATCCTGATTGCCAATTGACTAGTCGGCTGAACATCATACGTTCGAGACGTTTGTGATATAGTCGGCGTATTCGCGAGGGAAGCATCATGGCGCGTCAGAAGAAGTTTACCGACCCGGTCGATATCGAGATCGTCGAGGTTCATCGCCGCTTCATCGAGGTGATGGAAGAAGTCCGGCTCGAGACGATTCAGCCCGAATTCAAAGAGCGCTACCTGCTCATCATGCGATCACTTACTGAAAAACTCGCGCTGCCGAGCAAGCCGCTGCACGAGGTAGTCGGCGAGCTGATGGCCGAGGCGGGTCCGATCCTGTTCCAGGTGATGCAGCGCTAAATCGAAGGCGTCAGAAAACGAAAGAGGGCGGCGTCGCGATGACACCGCCCTCTTTTTTTGGCACTCGAATCGAACCTCAGGCTTCGAAGGCGTAGGCGCTCTCTTCGTGCTCGGTGAGATCGAGGCCGATTTGCTCCGACTCCGCATCGACGCGGATTCCAACCAGCATGTCGGTGACCTTGAGCAGGATCGAGCTGCCGATAAACGAGAACAGCACGCTCGAAGCGACCGCGATCAGCTGAACAATCACCTGGTGCGGGTTGCCGAAGAACAGGCCGTCGGCGCCGGCGGCGTTGACTGCGAGGCTCGCGAAGAAGCCGGTCAGTACCGCGCCCAGAATGCCGCCGACCATGTGCACGCCGACCACATCGAGCGCGTCGTCATAGCCGAAGCGCGTCTTCATCCTGACCGCCGAGAAGCAGACGACGCCGGCGATCATCCCGATGATCACGGCGGGAATCGGGCCGACGTACCCCGATGCCGGTGTGATCGCGACGAGGCCCGCGACTGCGCCGCTCGCCGCACCGAGCGTCGTTGGCTTGCCGAGGATCATCCACTCGGCGAATACCCATGAGAGTGTCGCGGCGGCGGCGCCCATGTGCGTCGCGACGAAGGCGGATACGGCGAGGCCGTTGGCTGCCAGCGAGCTGCCGGCGTTGAAGCCGAACCATCCGACCCACAAAAGGCCAGCGCCAGTGATCGTGAGCGTCAGGTTATGCGGTGGCATCGGCTCGCGCATGAATCCCTTGCGCTTGCCGACCAGCAGCGCGCCCGCGAGCGCGGCGGCGCCCGACGAGATGTGAACGACGGTGCCGCCAGCGAAATCGAGCGCGCCCATCCTGTGAATCCATCCGTCGACGCCCCACACCCAATGCGCGAGCGGATCGTAGATGAGCGTTGTCCATAGCAGGCTGAAAAGCAGGAAGCCCTTGAACGACATCCGCTCGGCGATCGCGCCCGTGATTAGCGCCGGCGTGATCACGGCGAACATGCATTGGTAGATCATGTAGGCTTGATGCGGCACGGTCGCGGAGTAAGCGGCGTAGGGATGAACGGCGCTGACGCCCGCGAGACCGACCCATGAAAGCGCGCCGATGATCGCGCTGCCGGGAGCGAACGCGAGGCTGTAGCCGAAGATGATCCACTGAATCGAGACGAGCCCGACCAGAATGAAGCTCTGCATCAAGATCGAGAGCACGTTCTTGCGCCGCACCATCCCGCCGTAGAAAAGCGCGAGACCCGGAATCGTCATCATCAGGACGAGCGCGGCCGAGACCAGCAGCCACGCGGTGTCCGAGCCTTCGATATTGCCAATCTGCGGTGCGGCCGGAAGCTCGGCGTGGGCGCTCGAGGCGAGCCCGAGCAGTGGCAAAATCCCGAGCGGCAACATTGCGGCTCTGATGCCGCCTTTCCTACCTGCGATCATCTCAACCTCCCGCGAAAACTAATTGCCGCTTATTAGGTCGGCATATGCATATAGAAACGGCAAACCTTGGCCCTATGAGCGCCAAAATCGCACGTTCTCACGGAGACAAGCAAAAAATATGCACAATTGAAATGCGATTGCTCAGCGATAGATCGTGCTGTTCGCGATAAGATGAAAAAAAGGGCGGCCCGATTCAGGGCCGCCCTTCCATTAACAATATCCGATTCGTGTCAGCCCTTGGGAAGCTGGAGGACTCGCTCGCCGATCATGTTCTTCTGCACGGGAGACGTGCCGCCCGCGATCGTCATCGATTCAGACGCCAGGATGCGCCGCGCCCAATCGCCATCGGGCGCGAAAGGCGTGTGTCGATCGAGGATCGCGTACATCGGCATCAAGCGCGTGATGTACTTGGTCATCCGCTGCGAGAGGTCCGTCGATATGAGCTTGGAGATCGACGCCTCGGCCCCGGGAAGCTGGCCCTTCAAACGCTTGGTCAGACTGCGCATGCCGTTATACTTCTTCGCCATAGCCTCGGTCGCGAATTGCGCGATCTGCTGGCGCACGTCAGGATTTTCGATCGCTGGCTTGCCGCCCAACTGCACCTTCTTCGCGACGTCGATTAGCTGACGCAGGATCGCTTCGGTGCCGCCGATCGTCTCGCCGATGCCGAATCGCTCATGCATCAGCGTCGCGACCAGGACCTGCCATCCGGCGTTCACCGGGCCGAGCAGGTTCTCCTTCGGCACGTGTACGTCTTCGAGAAAGATTTCGTTGAACTCGGCGTCGCCGGTGATCTGCTTGAGCGGCCGCACCGTGAGACCGGGGCTCCGCATATCGACGATGAGCGCGCTCATGCCCTTGTGCTTGGGCGCGTCGGGATCGGTGCGCACGAAGAGCTGACAGAAATGCGAGCGATGCGCGATCGTCGTCCAGACCTTCTGGCCGTTGACGATGAACTCGTCGCCCTTGAGCTCGGCGCGCGTCTGGATCGAGGCAAGGTCCGACCCGGCGCCCGGCTCCGACATTCCTTCGCACCAGATTTCATCGCCGGCGAGGATCGGCTGCAGGTAGCGCTTCTTCTGCTCCTCGGTGCCCCACTGCATAAGCGCCGGGCCATTCATGATCACGCCCAGCACGTTGCATCCCATCGGCAGATTCAGGCGGCCGAGCTCCTGCTGAAAGATCACCTGCTCGACAAAGGTCGCGCCGCGCCCGCCGTATTCCTTGGGCCAGGTCAGCCCCGCCCATCCCGCGTGATAAAGCTTCTTGTGCCAGGCCTTGAGGCGCTCCCACTGGGCCTCGTCGCCAGTGGACTCGACGTCATCGCCGCGGCCAAGAGCTTGAGGCTTGTTCTCCTCGAGCCAGCTGCGGACCTGCATGCGGTAGGCTTCCTGTTCGGCCGAATAGTTAAAATCCATCTTGTCGGATCGCTCCCCGTAAATTGCGTGATCAGGCGAACCCCGATCGTATCGCAGACCAATCGCTTTGAGTAGCAGGGAGGCAGGCAGAAGAGAACCACCAAGACACTAAGCGCACGAAGATCAGAAGCAGGATTTCTTAGTGCTCTTCGGGTCTTTGTGGTTTCTTCATCTTTGCGTGACTCGGATCGTATGGTTCTTACGTGAATCGGCAGAGTCCATTCTCCTACGTATGCAATGCCTGCGGGCGATGCTGCCGCGAGAAAGTGATCACGCTTTCACCTTATGACGTGACGCGGTTAGCTCGCGCCGCGGCAATCTCCACGGCGGAGGCGGTGCGACGATTCACGATTCGGCGCGGCGCGATTCTGAAGTTCGGCGATGACGGCCGATGCGTCGCGCTCGACGGGGTTCGATGCGGTGTTCATCGCGGCCGCCCGCTCGCATGCCGGCTCTATCCGCTCGGCCTCGAGCGCAATGGATCATTGGAGCGATTCATCAAGATCGAACCGGCAACAGGCTCGCTCGGCGTTTGTGGCGAGGAATCAACGGTGAATGATTTCCTCACCTCGCAGGACACGGCCGTGCATCTCGATGCGATCGCTCGATATTCGACTCTGCTCCCGATTTTTCGAGAGCGCATCGCGGCGCTGGTCGATTTCGAACGAATCGAGCCGCGCGAGTTTTGGCGATGCGCCCGGCGCGAGGCCCTCGCGGAATCAGGCTACGATCCGAATCGACTGATAGACGCGCTCTTCGACTCTGACGCCTTCGGATCGCTCGATGCACACGTGCAAGGACTCGCCGAACTAATCAATCGCACCCAGGATGCGCCGACGATCGCCGCGGCTGCAGTCATGCTCGCGACCAGCCTCGGCTACTCACCGGACGTCGTAATGCCCGAGCAACCATGACCAGCGAAGTAATGGGAATCGGCATGCGAAGTGTTATCTGTAGGATCGAGCCGTGAAGAGGAGAAGTCCGATGGGTAGTCGTAACACTTCGGTCGTGGCGGCGGCGCGCGAGTTGGGGCCGCTGGTTCGCGAGCATGCTGATGAAACCGAAAGAGGGCGGAGGCTGGCGACGCCTGTTGTCGATGCGCTCCGAGCGCGCGGGCTCCTCGCTATGGGTACGCCGGCCGCGCTCGGCGGACTCGAGACGCCGCTTGGCGATGCGCTGCGGGCGATCGAGGAACTCAGCTACGCCGACGGTGCGACCGGATGGAACGTGATGATCGCGTTCGATCTCGGTGTATGGGGCGGCTTTCTCGGCGCTCCCAACGCGCGCAAGCTCATCGCGTCGATTCCGCGGGCGATTATCGCGGGCAGTGTGAGTCCGCCGGGACAGTTGCGACGCGTCGAGGGCGGCTTTCGCCTCACCGGACGGTGGCATTTCGGCAGCGGATGCCAACAGGCCGACGTGTTCATCGTTGGCGCGATCTGCCATGAGGCCGGCGCGTTCGTGGCCGGACCCAATGGCTTGCCCGAACTCTACGGAGTCGCGGTCCGCCCCGCTGACATCAAGATTCTCGACACGTGGCGCGTCACGGGGATGCGCGGTACGGGCAGTCACGATTACATGATCGAGGACGCCTTCATCGGTGAAGGATTCGCCGCGCCGATGGGTTTCGATCGATCTCCGGTCGAGACGGGCGCGCTCTATCGATGCCCGATGCTGGTGACTTATGCCTTCGCCAAGGCTGCGATCGCGATCGGTATCGCGCGCCACGCGATCGAGGCGCTCAAAGATCTCGCGCAGTCCAAGAAAGCGGTTTTTTCCGCGCATCCAATCCGCGAGCGAATCGCGATTCAGACCGATGTCGCCCGCGCCGAGGCGATCGCACGCTCGGCGAGCGCCTTTCTTTACCAGACCGTAGATCAAGTCTGGCAATGCCTCGCGAGCGGCGAGGCGGTATCGCACGAGCAACGCGCGGTTGCGCATCTGGCGGCGGTCGATGCGGTCCATCGCTGCACTCAGGCGGTTGATCTGATGTTCACTGCTGGCGGCGCCACTGCTATCCACGAGTCGAGCCCGCTCGAGCGATGCTTCCGCGACGCGCATATCGTCGGCGCGCACGTCACCGTGCAGCCCGCGATGTATGAGGCCGCGGGGCGAGTGCTGCTGGGGCTGCCTCCAGGAACCGGCGTTTGGTGATGGTGTCGGGGGTGTATCAAATAAGGAAGGCGCCAGCGCCCGGCCTGCCGCGTATCAATTCGATGGAGGCGCGCTGGCTGGGGATGCGTCTGTTGCAGGCGTAGTTGCAGCCGGTGGTGGCAGCTTGCTCAGGTCGCTCAGGATCTCTCCTGAGTGTATCGACGGATCGACGTTGGGATAGACCTTCAGGACGCGGCCGTCTTCGCCGATCACATAGGTGATGCGACGATCCAAGCCCAGGATTGGGATGCCATTGGCGGCGCCGTATTCCTTGGCGATCTTCTTGTCGGGATCGAGCAGGAGCGGAAAGGGTAGGCCGTACTTCTGGATAAACGCCTTGTGCGAGTCGGCTGTGTCAATCGAGCATCCCAGCACCACGAGCCCGGCCTGCTGGAACTTCGCGTAGCCATCGCGAAACGAGCACGCCTCCTTGGTGCATCCCGGCGTGTTGTCCTTCGGATAGAAATAAAGGATGACGCGCTTGCCGTGAAAATCGGCGAGCGAAACAGGAGAGACTTGCTCGCCCGTGACCATCTGGGTCGCGAACGGGGGCGCGAACTGCCCTTCCTTGAGGAGATCGGCAGAGGCGCGCTTCGGGCGCATCGCGAGGACTAGGACGACGACTGCGGCGGCGAATATCAGCAGGGAAATCATCTTCATAGAATAGATCCTCGCGACATCAACGCGGCGCGAGGCCGAATGGTTCCCTCAAACGTAATAAAGCCACTCGCGATAACGCGATTCGCGGCCGCGCAGTGCGGCATCGAAGGTGGCGCGGACTTTTTGTGTGATCGGCCCGGGCTTGCCGGTGCCGATGCGCCGATCGTCGAGCTCGACCACCGGCGTCACTTCGGCCGCCGTACCGGTCATGAAAGCCTCATCACCGATATAGAATGCGTCGCGCGCGAAGTACTCCTCGCGGACCTCGACGCCCTGGTCCTTGAGGATCCGCATCACGGCGTCGCGCGTGATACCGCCCAGGATCGAGGTGAGCGGCGGCGTCCTGACGACAGCGTCGCGGATGACGAACACATTCTCGCCGCTGCCCTCGGCGACGAAGCCCTGCGTGTCGAGCAGGAGCGCTTCGTCATAGCCGTTGCGGCGCGCCTCGTAGCCGGCGAGGATCGAATTGACGTAATGCCCAGAGACCTTCGCCGCCGGCATCATCGAATTGTGATGGAACCGCACGAACGACGAGGTCTTGAGGCGCACGCCCTTGTCGCTGTCCTCGCCCAGATACGCGCCCCATGGCCAGGCCGCGATTGAAACGCGCGTCTTGTTGCCGCGCGCCGACAGGCCCATCTCGCCTTCGCCATAGAACGCGAGCGGCCGCAGGTAGCATTCGGCGAGCTTGTTGACGCGAATCACGTCGGCGCAGGCCTTGACCAGCTCCTCGCCGCTGTAGGGAATCGGCATCTCGACGATATGCGCCGATTCGAGTAGGCGCCGGATATGCTCATGCGCGCGGAACATCGCCGAGCGGCCGTCGTCGGTCTTGTAGCAGCGCATCCCTTCGAATACCGCGAGGCCGTAGTGCAGGCTGTGCGTCAGTACGTGGACGGTGGCCTCATCGTAGGAAACGAGGTTGCCGTCCATCCAGATCTTATCTGTTCTTAGACCGTTCGCAGCCAAGGGATGCCTCTTTCGCGGAGTTTTGAGACCGCGCAGGTCGCGGCTCGATTCGTAAGTTAGTAGACGCCCGATTACCGAACAAGGCGATAAATTCGGTCAATCGTGATGATCCGGGTCGCGCGATGCTGTTTCCGATGAATCCGCGCTTGCATGATGAGCAGAGGCGCCGTTGCTCGATGCGCCACCATTCGCTTCTGCTTGAGGAGCAACGCCGTGCGATTCGAGCATCAGGCGGGCTTCGCCCGTGCCGCGATGCCTGCTGCGGCGGCGGCGACGGCGCTTGCGGCGGCCTCCGGCGGTGGCGCCTTCAGGCGCAGCCTGCTGCGGCTGGAGGATCGAATCAGGATCGGCAATGAAACGCCGCAGAGGTGCGTCATCGATTCCATAGGTCGGCGCGCAGATCTCGAACAGGCGGCGCGCCTCGTGAAAATAAGGACGGCGCAACAGCCGCCGCGTGCGGCGATTCGGCGTCACCATGAGCGCGAACGCGTCGAGCAGCAGCCGCATGTTCTCCGTATCGCCGCGGGCGAAGCCGCGCGCGCGCAACACGCCGAGCAGATCGAGGCGGGCGTCTTCAGCAGCATCGGCCTGCGCGCGCGACAGATCCAGGAACATCGCGGCGAGAATCGTCGAACGATCGGGCCCGAGGCCGCCCGAGAATGCCCGTCCCAGCGCGGCCAGGTTGGTTAGCGTCGGCGCTTCACGATCATCGAACGCCGTGCTCTTCAGATGCTCCGACAGAAACGGCAGCAGCGGCTCGAGCAATCCGAGCTCTTCCATCATCGCGAGCGCCGACGCGGCCTGCGGCTGGCCGATGGTACGGAAGGTTTCCTCGACCAGGCGCGGCACCGAAGCTTTGGTCAAGTCGCCGCAATGCCGTTCGATCGCGGCGCGCGTGGCGGGCTCGAGCTCGAAGCCCAGCTTGGCCGCGAAGCGCACCGCGCGCATCATCCGCACCGGATCCTCGCGCATGCGAAGCTCGGGCTCGCCGATCGAGCGAATCAATCGCGCCTCAAGATCCTCGACGCCGCCGCTGAAATCGATCACGCGAAAGGTCTGCGGATCGTAGAAGAGCGCGTTGACCGTGAAGTCGCGCCGGAACGCATCCTCTTCGGGAGTGCCGAAAGTGTTGTCGTGACGAATCAGCGGATCGGCGGCGTCGGCGAGATCCTCACTCGGCCGGCGGAAGGTCGCGACCTCGATATTCTGTGAGCCGAAGAAGACGTGCACCAGGCGGAAGCGGCGCCCGATGAGCCGCGAGTTGCGGAATAGATCGCGCACCTGCTGCGGATGCGCCGACGTGCCGACATCGAAATCCTTGGGCTGGCGCGACAGCATCAGGTCGCGCACGCCGCCGCCGACGAGGTATGCGATGTGGCCCGCGCCGATCAGCCGGTACAGGACCTTTAGAACGTTCGGGTCGATGTCGCGGCGCGAAATCGGATGGTCCGCGCGGTCAAGTATGCGAGGTTCCAATCGACTCTCAAGCGGCCGGGCGGACTTCGCTCCTTGGAGCTATCGGCCGCGGCCGCCCTCAACTTAGCACGAGCGGGAGCGCGCTTCATCGCCTATATATGGATTCTCAGGTCCGAATTAGAACTTTTCTAATGCGTGTTGTCGCTATCGATTGCACTCTTTACGCGCCCTTTTGGCGCAAATAGTGGCGATGGGCCTTGGCGCGATTTCCGCACGCAGCCATCGAGCACCAGCGGCGGCTCTGGTTCTTGCTGTCGTCGATGAAGACCCACAGGCACCGGTCATTGGCGCAATGACGGATGCGGGCGCGATTCGAGCCGACGATCAGATCGCCTGCCGACCACAATATCGCGGCGAGAAGCGAGCTAGCCGACGGCGCGCCGATCTCGATGCGCCATCCGAATGAATCGGCCTCGGCGGCCACGCTGCTGCGCGGCGGCGCATCGGCGAGCGCGTCGTTCAGAGCATGTAGGTCCGTCGGGGCCGGTGCTGTGCCCGAACCGAGGCTGAGGAAGACGCGGTAAATCGTTTCGCGGAGTTCGATCGCATCGCGGAAAAGCTCGGCGGCGCCGCCGGGATGTTTCGAAGCCCATCGCGCCAACTCGTCCAGCATTTCGGGCGGCATTGCGCCCGACGATCGGCACCATTCGAGAAGATCCGAAAACTGATGAAGGCTCTCGGTCTTGGTACTGCCGCGCCAGAAGAGCGTGTTGGCGAAATTGAGACAAAGATCGGGGCGGGGAACAACGATCGATCGGGCGGAGCTTCGCGTCATGTCGAGATCATTCTAACCATCTTGGCGGTTGACATAAAGCTCCGGCTCGGCTATCTAACTATCTAGCCAGTTAGAAGCACCCGAGAACGGAGGGAAGGACGATGCTTAGTCACGTATCGATCGGAGTTAAGGACATCGCGCGGGCGCGCAAATTCTATGATGCGGCGTTGAAGCCGCTCGGGTACAAATGCCTGGTCGAGGGCAGCGAGTATCTGGGCTACGGTGCCGATTCGCCGGAGTACTGGATTCTAGCGGCGAGGAGCCCGGTGCCGGCAGACCCAGCCTCGGGTCTGCACTTCTGCTTCGACGCCAACAGCCGCGCCGACGTGAACGGTTTCTACGAGGCCGCGCTGCACGCGGGCGGCAAGGACAACGGCAAGCCCGGCATCCGCAAGGACTACGGCGAGAACTATTACGCCGCCTTCGCCATCGATCCCGAGGGCTACCGCCTCGAAGTCTTCACCACGAGTGCCAAGTAGGCATCGAGCGGCGGCGACGGAGCATCCGTCGCCGCCGTGCACCAACGTCAACATCGAGCCGATCTCAAATGACTGGCTTATATCCACTATGAAGATGGTGTCTGTTTCGCGCTGTTGGTTGTGTGGATGTGGGGGGGCCGCTCATATACGAAGCGACGCGTTCGGGATGGACTGCTCGCGCGAGGAAAATACCCTTTGTGATAGCGCTGATCGCGGTCGGTGCTTTATTTCGGGGTTTCTCTTCCCTTTGTTCCGCCCCTGGATGATGATCTTTTCTCTACCGGCTCTGGACCTTCCCTTTTTTCTTCCCATTTTCTTGGAAAGTAGATGACATCTTAAGAGTATGCCAGCAGAGCGGATATCGCGGAGATTTCTTGCGTTCGCTGTAATCGGGTTGGTGCTCGCATGTCCTGCCTACCTCGTTTGGTCGGCAGGCTCGGCGGACGGACCCTTGATCGACTTCGCGATTCTCGGCCTCTGCATGGCGATCAGCGTGCTCATGTCTTATCTCGCGATCGGCACGCGCCCGAATCGCCTCGAAGCGTTCTTCCTCGTGACGGGCGTCGGAGCCGCAGTGCTCTTCGCAGGCTTCGAGCTTGTCGATCTGTTCGTATGGCACCATTGGGGAGAGACGTCCGTCAGCCGTTATGCAGGCGCGCGGATGGTCGCGGCCGGTGATTGGATGCTGTTCTCGATCGTCGCATCGGCAATCGTGGCCGCACCGATCAGATGGATCGCGCGCATCGTCGGGCTGGCCGGCGCATGGCTGGCATTCAGTCTGTCGAGTTTCGAGATCGTGCCGACGCTGACGCCATTAGCAACGCCGCTGCGCTCCGGCTCGATCGTGCTCGGCATCGTCGCGCTCGTAATCACGCTACAAAGCTGGCTCCTCGCCCGCCGATCCGCACTGCGGCCTTGAATAAGTAGTAGGAAGGGCATCAACCCATTACTTTCTAAACAGTTCCAAGAAATGACCGTCATCCCGAGCGAAGTCGACGGATCTTTGGTGGCCCCGAATGGGCCGGTACCAGACATCGCGCGCAGCGCCTTCTTTGTTTTCCGATCTGGCAGAGTGCGCAGCGTCAACTACAAGCCATGCATTCATGACTGGAAGTTCGCGCCGCGCGATGCCATTATCGCACCATGAGCGCGCCTGTTCTTTGGAAACCCCGTCCAACGCCTTGGCGTTAGATTGCGCGAGGCTTGACCATAGGCTTTGGCGGTCTTGCTATGCTCTTGGCGCTCGGTAAGCTCGCCGAAGTAGCAACCCTGCAGTGGTTTGGAACGTCGGCCGCCCACAGCGTTGTTCACGCTCGGAACGTGTCGCTTGCGGTCTGGGGATACGGATTCGTGCCGGCTTACCAACTGGCTCGGGAGCAACCGACCCTCCGGGCTAAGATTCGCGTCGGAATCATCGGAGTTGTGGCCTATTTGACTGGTCTTTTGGCGCTGGCGCCGATGGTTCTCCATCAGCCGCTGCGTCCGTGGCTTTCGGCGATCATCCTCCTCGGCGGCATCTGGTCACTGATCCTCATCCCGAGCATCGCCGGCATCCGCGCCTATCGCAAAACGAGCGCGACGCCAAATCCCTGGTGGAGGACGAGCAGCAAGTGTTAACGCCGCTTCAGCCTGGCTTCGATACGGCGGCGGACTTTCTGCCAGTCTTCGAAGACGGCGCTTCCATCTGACAGCGAGCGAGCGCGGTTGCCGATCTCATCGAGCCATGCGCTTGCGGCCCCTTCGTCAGAGGTATCCTCCAGGCTTTGAACCAGTTCGCTCGCAAGTCGGGCGCGCTCGGACTGCGGTAATGCGAGCAGGCGCTCAAGTTTTGCATCCTTTGACATTAAGCTCTGGTTCTACTCCCGTGCCGGGGATTTGGCACAGGTAACCATCGCGCCGAGCGCGTCATCGAAACTGGGATTTTCGGTTTGAGCCGACGCGGTGTCGATTGTAATTTCAGTTTCAGTTGATCTTGCTGCGACAAGCTGCGAGCCTCGACTCTCGGCTGACGTTCGGCCCTTAACGCGCGGCCTGCTCGCGCCTCAAACAGGTGGAGCCATCGCAATGCCCACGCTGCGTTTCCCGATCCTCGCATTCGTCGCCGCGATGCTGATGGCGTCGTTCGCCTGCGCGCAGGAACAGAATCCGCTCGCGGCGCCGAAGTCGATGAACCAGGTCGGCTTCCCGGCCCAGCTCTACTCGTGGGTGATTCCGCCCGACAATCCGCAATCGCCGGCCAAGGTCGCGCTCGGGCGCAAACTCTTCTTCGACGATCGCCTTTCCGCCGACGGCACCGTCTCCTGCGACCAGTGTCATTCGCCGACCAAAGGCTTTACCGATCAGCTGCCGACCTCGATGGGAATCCACAAGGCCTTCGGCCAGCGCAACGCGCCGACGGTCCTGAACGCGCTCTTCAATACGCTGCAATTCTGGGACGGCCGCGCGCCCTCGCTCGAAATTCAGATCGAAGGTCCGATCACCAATCCCGTCGAGATGGGCAACAAGTCTCTCGACGATGTCGTTACCAAGGTCAAGTCGATTACCGAATACCAGCAGCCGTTCCAGGATGTGTTCGGCGGCCAAATCACGATGGGCAACATCGAAAAAGCGATCGCCGCCTACGAGCGCACGCAGATCGCCTTCGATACTCCCTTCGACCACTTCATGAATGGCGAGCAGAACGCGATCAGTCCGGCGGCCAAGCGCGGATGGGCGCTGTTCAACGGTCAGGGGCGCTGCATGACGTGTCACGGATGGAATCCGACGCAGCCGCTTTTCACCGACAATCGCTTTCACAACATCGGAGTATCCGCGCACAAGTCCGACTTTGTGCCGCTCGCACGGCAGGCGCTCGCACTCCTCCAGCGGGGCGGCGGCGGAATGATGCAGATCGATAAACTCGCGATCCAGACCGACATGAGCGGACTTGGGCGCTTCCTAATCACCAAGCAGCCGCACGATATCGGCGGCTTCCGCACGATGGGCCTGCGCAACCTGCTCGTGACGCAGCCCTACTTCCATGACGGCTCGCAGCAGACGTTGTGGGACGTGATCGATCACTACAACAAGGGCGGCGTGCAGAATCCTTATCTCGACGGCGGTCTGCTGCCGCTCGGGCTCAGCGAATCGCAGGAAGATGACCTGGTCGCGTTCCTCGCGACGCTCACCAGTCCCGAATACGCCGATGCCGCGAAGGAAGAACTCGATCTTCAGCGCAAACGATCCATGACCGATCGCCCGCAGCGTGATCTCGCGGCGGCGATGGGCAAGACCGGACTGGGTCCCGGCTTCAAAGGACCGTTCGGCGATATCGGGCCGGTGCAGAACCAGGAAAATCCCGCGCAGCTCGGCGGCTACTGATCAACCTTACGAGGCACGAAAGCGATGGCGGTACGGCACAAGAGCGTCGAAACCAAGTACATGGAAGATCGCGACAAGGCGCTGCGCAGCTTGCGCCATCTCGATCGCCGCACGTTTCTGAAAGTGCTCGCCGCGACGACCGGCGCCGTGATGTCGAAGGGGCTCATCACGCCGCATTCGTTTCAGCTCGTGAATGTCGCCAACGCGGCGGTCGACAAGACCGCGAGCGGCACGGGTGCATCGGGAACGCCGCCCTTCACGTTCGCATATATCTCCGACACTCATATGTATGTGCGCACGCTCAACCAGCGCTTCGTCAAGGGCGCCGTCAAAGCGGTCGAGGATGTCAACGCGCTCGATCCGCAACCCGACTTCGTGCTGTTCGGCGGCGACCTCGCGCAGCTCGGTCGTCCCGAGGAGCTCGAGCAGGGCCAGCAGGTGCTGAGCATGGTCAAGGCGCCGGTCAAGATGATGGTCGGAGAGCACGACTGGTTCTACGACATGGGCGACAAATGGCAGGAGCTGTTCGGCCCGCCGAATTACTCGTTCGACTGGAAGGGCGTGCACGTGATCGTCCTGATGAGCGTGCATGAGAAGGATTTCTGGACCGCGCGAGGCTTCACACCGGCGCAGCGGATGCAAACGGTCGCGGGACTCGACAATGGAATCCAGTCGCGCTTCGAGGTTGGCGATGACGAGCGCACGTGGCTGAAGAACGATCTCGCCAAGGTGCCGACCACGACACCGCTGCTCGTGTTCTCGCATTCGCCGCTCTACAAGTACTACCGCAACTGGAACTTCTGGACCGAGGACGCCGAGCAAGTCCAGGAGATACTGAAACCATATCCAAATGTCACCGTCGTTCATGGCCACACGCATCAGATGCTCTTCAATCAAATTGGAAACATCAGCTTTTACGGGATGCTCTCGACGGCGTGGCCGTGGCCCTACGCGCCCGAAGGACTGCCGCAGTTGACGGTGCAGATGAATCGCCCCGATCCATACGACCAGCTCGACGGTCTCGGCGACGGCCAGGTCAACGTCAGCAAAGAGGGCCTCGCCGACATGATGTACAACCTGTGGGATCGCAACCCGGTGACGGTGCGCTCCGAGTACCTGCGCTCCAACGGCAAGACCTACGTTCCGCCGGCGCCGCAATTCGCGAGTTACTGATTCGCCAGATGACTTCCAACCTGACGAGGCGACGATGATCTCCAAATACCCAGTCATCCGCGCGATCGCTCTGGCAGCCGCCGTCACAGCATTCGGCTCGCGCGCGCTCGCGCAGGATAATCCCACGCATGACGCTCCCGCGCCTGCGCACGGCGGCACGGTCGTGATGCTCTGCGACGGCAAGACCAGTATCGAGGTGAAGGATCTGAAGCCCGGCCAGGAGATGACTCATGACGAAGCCGAGAAGGTCAGCCGCGACCTGATGGCGAAGTGGATGGCCGCGCATCCGGGCGAGCATTGGGAGATGGCGCAGGAATCGTCGCCGCAATCGGAACCGTCAGCGGCAGCTTCGCCGATGGGCGCGCCCGCGCCGGGTAATCCCGCCGCTCCCGCTTCTGCTCCTTCGATGACCGTGCAGCAAGGCGATACATACGCGAGCTTTCAGCCGCGCGATTACAAAGTCTGGAAAGCTGAGACCGATGCGTTCGTTGCCGACGGCAAACGAATCTTCCACGATTCCAAAGCTCTTGGCAGCACGATCGGCGTGAGCTGCGACATGTGTCATCCTGACGCCTCCAACACGCATCCCGAGACCTATCCGAAGTACCAGGTGCAACTGCAGAAGGTCGCGCTGCTCCGCGATATGATCGACTGGTGCATCGAGAATCCAATCAAGGGCAAAGCGCTCGATCCCAACGATCCAAAGCTGCGCGCGCTCGAGGCCTACATCTACGCCCAACGCAAAGGCGTCCCGCTGGATTACGGCAAGCACTAGAAGTCGGCGGCGAATCTGTCACGGCTTTCATACGAGTGTCGGCGTTGGCGGCGCGATGCGCTCGCGCTAGATTCGCGGCATGTCCAAGCAGCGTGTTGGCGATATCGACATCTTCTACGAGATTCATGGCGACGGACCGCAGACTCTGGTTGCGATCCGCGGGCTCGGATCGAACTTGTGTGCGTGGTACGAGCAGACGCCCGAGTTTGCACGGCACTTCCGCACCGTGGTGTTCGATAATCGCGGCGCCGGACGCACCGACAAGCCCGACGCACCATACACGATTGCGCAGATGGCGTCGGACACCGCCGGCCTGATGGACGCGCTCGGCATCCGGCGCGCAGCGCTGCTCGGCATCTCGATGGGCGGAATGATCGCGCAGGAGTTCGTGCTTCATTATCCAGAGCGCCTGAGCTGCCTCATCCTCGGATGCACTCACTTTGGCGGCCACGACGTTGTCCAGGCCGATCCCGCGATCGTCGGCGCAGTCGTCGCGGGTGCCAATGCCACCGCCCAGCAGCAGAAGCTGCAGCTCAAAGCGGTGTTCACCGACGCTACGATCGAGCGCCGTCCCGACGTCGTGAAGAAGGACCAGGAGATGCGCGCGATGTATCCGATCCCGCAGTTCGCGCTCGCGCGCCAGGTCGGCGCGGTGGTGGGCTTCGACGCGAGCAGCCGTATCGCATCGATCAATCTGCCAACGATGGTGATCGGCGGTCGCGACGATCGTCTCGTGCCGTTCGCGAATTCAAAATTGATCGCATCGCGAATCCCGCGCGCGAAGTTGGTCGAGCTGCCGGGCGGTCACCTTTTCTTCGTCGAGTATCCAGCCGAGTTCAATCGCGCCGTCGTCGATTTCGTGAAGGCCAATCCTTAGCGGTCCCCCAATCGTATCTCGTACGGATGGACCCTCGCCCGGTGAGCGCGTAGATCTACGGCTATGCCGCTGTCATCAGCGATTGTCGGCGCCGCCTCCAAGCCCGTCGCGACCAAAATCGATTCGCGATGGACGATGGCCTATGCCGCAGGACTCGGCGACGCCCTGCCGTGCTATCTCGACACCACGCGCGAGGCGGGCGTGATCGCGCATCCGATGTTCCCGGTCTGCTTCGAATGGCCGCTGATCCTCAACATGCGCCACGAGATCGGCAACGTCGGCCTGACGACTGAAGAGGCGCTGCGCGGCGTGCATGCGACGCACGATGTCGTGCTCCATCGCCCGATCCGCGCGGACGAGGATCTCACCTCGCAGCTCACCGTCGCGGGCGTCGAGCGTCGCAAGCCGGGCGCGTTCATGGTCGCGCGAATCGACACCACCGACGACAGCGGTATTCCCGTCTGCACCACCTGGTATGGCACGCTGTATCGCGATGTCGCGGTCGAAGGCGCGGACTTCCCGGCGAAGATCATGCCGCTTCCGCCGCCGCCGCTGATCGCCGAAGGTGAGCCGCTCGACGAAGCCGAGATCGACATCCCGGCCGGCATGGCTCACGTCTATACCGAGTGTGCGCGAATCTTCAATCCGATTCACACCGACGCGGCCGTCGCGCGCGCCGCGGGACTTCCTGAAATCATTCTCCACGGCACGGCGACGCTTGCGGTTGCCGTGTCGCGAATTGTCGAGTTCGAGTCGACGAAGCATCCGGAGCGAGTCGCGCGGATCGCGGGGCGCTTCGGCGCGATGGTCAGCATGCCGTCGATCCTCACCGTGCGCGTCATCGCGCGCGATTCCGCGCCCGACGGAACGTCGATCTTTTTCGAGGCGCTCAATCATCAAGGCAAGCTCGCGATCCGTGACGGAGTCGTCACCTTTCGCGCCTGATTCGGGAGCAGCAGTGAAAGTCAAAGCCGCAGTCGCAAACAAGGCGGGTGAGCCGCTCGAAGTCACCACGGTCGATCTCGAAGGGCCGCGCACCGGCGAAGTCCTGGTCGAGATCAAAGCGACGGGAGTCTGTCATACCGATGCGTTCACGCTCTCGGGCGCCGATCCCGAGGGCCTCTTCCCCTGCATCATGGGGCACGAGGGCGCCGGCATCGTGGTGGAGATCGGCGCGGGCGTGACGACGCTGCGCCGCGGCGATCACGTGATTCCGCTCTACATCCCGGAATGCCGCAACTGCCCCTCGTGCCTGTCGGGCAAGACCAATCTCTGCACCGCGATTCGCGAGACCCAGGGCCGCGGCGTGATGCCCGATGGCACTAGCCGCTTCTCGCGCAACGGTAAATTGATTCATCACTACATGGGCACCTCGACGTTCTCGAACTTCACCGTCGTGCCCGAGATCGCGCTGGCCAAGGTTCGCGAGGACGCGCCCTTCGACAAGATCTGCTACATCGGATGCGGCGTCACCACAGGTATTGGCGCCGTGCTCAACACGGCGAAGGTCCAGGCCGGCGATCGGGTCGTGGTGTTCGGCCTCGGTGGAATCGGCCTCAACGTGATCCAGGGCGCGCGGCTCGCCGGCGCGGCGATGATCGTCGGCGTCGATATCAACGCCGGGCGCAAGCCGATCGCCGAGAAATTCGGCATGACACATTTTGTCAACCCGAAAGAGGTCGAGGGCGATCTCGTGCCGTACCTCGTCAACCTGACCAAGGGCGGCGCCGACTTCTCCTTCGAATGCGTTGGCAACGTGCAACTCATGCGCCAGGCGCTGGAATGCTGTCAACGCGGATGGGGCACGTCGGTTATAATCGGCGTCGCGGGCGCGGGTCAGGAAGTCGCGACGCGGCCGTTCCAGCTCGTCACCGGGCGCACCTGGAAGGGCACGGCCTTCGGTGGCGCCAAGAGCCGCCGCGACGTGCCGAAGATCGTCGAGTGGTACATGGACAAGCGCATCAATATCGACGACCTCATCACTCACACCATGCCGCTGGAACAAATCAACGAGGCGTTCGACCTGATGCACGCGGGCAAATCGATTCGGAGCGTGGTCACGTTCTAAATGTTCCGCCGGGCACACTTCGCGCCGCGGACACTGACGATCGCGGCGCTGGTCGCCTGCGCGATCGGCGGATGCTCGCTGTTTCAGCATCAGCCGACCGCGCGGGAACGCTTTGCGGATGCGCTCTCGCGCGGCAATTCGATGGAAGCGGCCGCGATCTGGCGCTCGATGACGCCGGACGAGAAAGAGGATTTCGCGCTTGGCAACGGGATGAAGCCCGACCCCGAAATGGAAGCGGCAGCGAAGAAGGAAGCCGAGCAGCAACAGCAGCAAAATCAGAACGCCGCGCCCGACGCGTCTTCTGATAGCACTTTGTCAACTGATGATGATGACGGCCGTTCCGGCAAAACGCTCGCGGACTTTTTTCACGGTGCTAACGGCAAGGACAGAATTACCGACGATAACGGCCAGAGCGGACGCACGTTGTCGGACTTCATTCCCTATATGAAGGGCCGCGGCGCCAATCAGGATCAACCGTCGGAAAACTCCGGCAACTCCGCTCCGGCCGCGCAGGCCGAGCCGATGGACTCGCAACCCGCGCCGCCAAGCGACGAAATTCAGGTCAGATAGATTTAACGATGGACTTCGCACTAAGCCCCGACCAGACGCTCCTTCAGAACACGCTACGTGACTTCGCGATGCGCGAGCTTCTGCCCGCATACGCCTCGCGCGATGCTGACGCCGATCTGCCGGCATCACTTATCCGCAAAGTCGGAGAGTTGGGACTGCTCGCGCCGATGGTCGAGGCGAAGCACGGCGGCTCCGGTCTTGACTACGTGTCACTGGGGATGGCGCACGAGGAGATCGCGCGCGGCGACTTCAATGTCGCGTACGTGCTGCTGCTCTCGTCGCTGGTGGGCGCGATCGTCGCGCGCAATGGCGACGATCGGCAGCGCGCCGAGATCCTGCCGGCGATCTGCCGCGGCGATATCGTGCCTGCCCTCGGTGTCACCGAACCGGGCGGCGGTTCCGATGCGGCCCACGTGAAGCTCGCGGCGCGGCGTGACGGCGATTCGTATGTGCTGAACGGTGAGAAGACCTCGATCTCCTTCGCGTCGGGTGCGGCAGGCGCGCTCGTGATGGCGCGGACCGGCACCCTCGAGCAGGCCGCGCGCGGAGTCAGCGCCTTCTACGTCGATCTCAACGCGCCGGGCGTCAGCCGCACGCGCTTTCGCGATCTCGGCTCGCGTGCCATCGGCCGCGGCTCGATCTTTTTCGACTCGGTGCGAGTGCCCGCAGCGATGCGAGTCGGCGCGGAGGGCATGGGCTTCATCCAGGTGATGCAGGGCTTCGATTTCAGCCGCTCCCTCATCGGCCTGATGTGTATCGGTGCGGCGGAGCAAAGCGTCGAGGAGACCTGCCGCTACGTCGATGAGCGCCAGGCGTTCGGCGGCAGCCTCGCCAGATTCGAGGGCGTCTCCTTCCCGCTCGCGGAAGCGGCGGTCCGCCTGCGCGCCGCGCGGCACCTCTGCTACGAGGCGCTATGGCTGAAGGATCGCAACGAGCCGCACGGCTGGGTATCGGCGGGCGCGAAGTGGCTCGCGCCGGAGCTGGCCGCCCAGGTCCTTCATCAGTGCCTGCTGCTCCACGGCCATCTCGGCTTCAGCCTTGACCTGCCGCATCAACAACGGATGCGCGACGTGATCGGCCTCGAAATCGGCGACGGCACCGCGCAAATCATGAAGTCGCTCGTAGCCCGCGAGATCATCGGCAAAAACGCCCGCCCGTACTGATCGCGCGGTCGTCGGGTCTGCGCGCGGCCGTTCTGACTGCCGCTAGATTGTCACCAGGCGACCGCGAGCAAAGCTTGACAATCCGTCATCGGTAGCGGCGATCGGATTCCTTGATCGGATAGTCGTTGGCGCTCATGTCGCGGCGCCGATTGAGGCCTTGTTCGTCGAATTCCCAGTGCTCGTTGCCGTGGGTGCGGTACCATTGACCGGATGCGTCATGCCATTCGTACTCGAAGCGCACCGAGATGCGGTTATCGTTAAAGCACCACAGCTCTTTCATCAACCGGTAGTCGAGCTCCTGGTCCCATTTGCGCCGCAGGAACTCCTTGATCGCGGCGTGGCCCTTCATGAACTCGGTGCGATTGCGCCAGTCGGAGTCTTCAGAGTAGCCGCGCGCGACGATCTCGGGATCGCGCGTGTTCCACGCATCCTGGGCGGCTCTGACCTTGGCGAGCGCGGTCTCGCGCGTGAACGGTGGACGAATCGCTGTGGTCTTCTCCATGATTTTCACCAGCGATTCGATGCCCGATGCAATCTCGCAGTTACGCGGGCCGGGACTAAATGAAGTTGAAGAGCTTGAGCCGCGCCTCGACGATTTGTTTGATGCCGGCGACGGCGTCGGCGAGCAGCTTGTAGGGCGTCACTTCGTTGGGCTTGGCTTTGAGCGCCGCTTCGATGCCGCGGCGCCATGCGATGCGGATCTCGGTGTTGACGTGAACGATCGACATGCCGTTTTTGATCGCGGTGCGAAAGTCGTCGTCGTGAGTGCCGGAGCCGCCGTGCAGCGTCATGAAGGCGGGCGTGGCCTTGCCGAGCTCGGCGATGCGCCCGAGATCGAGCCGCTTCTCGGCCTTGCCTTCGACCATGCTCGCGAGCATCCCGTGCATGTTGCCGACCGCGGGCGCCAGCACATCGACCTTGGTCTCGGCGACGAACTGCCGCGCCTCTTCGGGCGTCGATAGCGCGCTCATGTTGTCCGGCTTCTTGTCGAGAATCGCCGATGCGGAACCGATGTAGCCGATTTCGCCCTCGATCAGGATTTTGGGGTTGATCGTCTTGAGAACCTCGACCGCGTGCTTGGTCTCAACGAGGTTCTTGTCGAACGGCAGCGCCGAGCCATCGAAAATGATTTCGTCGAAGCCAGCACGTGCCGCCGCCTCGGCATGCTCGAGCGAGTGCGTGTGGTCGGCGTTGAGGTAGATGTCGAGGCCGTATTGCTCGCGCGCGCTTTTAACCAGCTCGACGGCTTCATAGACGCCGACGAATTCGCGCTCGCCCTCCGACACTCCGACCATCACCGGCAGCTTGAGCTCGACCGCCGCGTCAACGATCGCGTTGAACCCGGCGAGATCGGAGAAGTTGAAATGCCCGACGGCGACCTTTCGCCGCCGCGCATCGGCAAGGACATCGACCAGTGGCTTCATGCCAATGAGTGTAACGATGGGTCATCGTTGTGCCTAATCCAGAATTTCATCCGTTGGTATGAGAAGGGTCGCCGCGGCCATCGGCTGGTCCGGCGCGGCGGCCTCCGACCGCGATTGGCGATAACTTGTTGAAAAATGCTACGCAGCCAAGGGTGGAATAATCGCGCGCCGGTCTGGAATGTCGCGGCGTTTCGATACAGGATTGAGATGGATGCGGAGTCGTGTGCCGGGGGATTCCTGTCGAAAGTGCTGCACACCGGTGCCGCAAGTCACGCGCGGCGGCAATGCGTTAGCAACGCCCGCGCGCCGCTAGCTTTTGCAGGATTGACGACAGAATGGCTGTTCCCCCGGTTGCGGATTCAAACCTGAACCTCTTCAGGAATCTGATCGAGCATCACGTCCGATTCACGCTCGCCAAGCGGCGGATGCAGCTCACCCGCCACGACTGGTATCGCGCGACGGCACTCGTCGTCCGCGACATGCTGGTCGAGAAAATGCTCACCACGCGGCGGCGCTTCGATCGCAGCAACGCCAAGAAGCTCTATTACCTCTCGCTCGAGTTCCTGATCGGGCGCTCGCTCGAGAACAATCTTTTCAATCTCGGCATTATCGACACTTGCCGCGACTTTCTCGCCGACAACGGCGTCGATATGCGCACGCTGTTCGACGAAGAGCCCGACGCCGCGCTCGGCAACGGCGGCCTCGGCCGCCTCGCCGCCTGCTTCCTCGATTCGCTCGCCACGCTCGACATGCCGGGCTACGGCTACGGCATCAACTACGAGTTCGGTCTCTTCAAGCAGGAGATTCGCGACGGCTACCAGGTCGAGCGTCCCGATTCGTGGCAGCGCGAGCGCTCGCCGTGGCTGGTCGCGCGCTCCGAGGAAGTGGTCCGCATTCCGGTCTACGGCCGCATCGAGCATCGCATCGATCGCCGCGGCGAATACACGCCGACCTGGGTCGATCACCGCACTCTCGTCGGTGTGCCGTCCGATCTGCCGATTGCAGGCTTCGGCGGCCATACCGTCAACTACGTGCGGCTCTATTCCGCGGGCGCATCGGACGAGTTCGACATGCAGATCTTCAACGCCGGCGACTATATGAAAGCCGTCGAGCAGAAGATGGTCTCGGAAACCGTGTCGCGCGTGCTCTATCCGTCCGACGCGGTGCAGGCCGGCCGCGAGCTGCGCCTGTTGCAGGAATACTTCTTCGTCGCCTGCGCGGTGCGCGATATCGTGCGCACCTACCTCGAGCGCGGCGAGGAAGACTTTGGCGATTTTCCATCGAAAGTGGCTATTCAGCTCAACGATACTCATCCGACACTGGCTATTGCCGAGCTGATGCGCCTGCTGGTCGATGAGTACGATCTCAAGTGGGAAGTGGCGTGGAAGGTGACGCAGCAGACCGTCGCCTACACCAATCACACCCTGATGCCCGAGGCGCTGGAGCGCTGGCCGCTCGGACTCCTCGAGCGCGTCGTCCCGCGCCATCTGCAGATCATTTATGAGATCAACCGCCGCTTCCTGAGCCGTGTGACCGAGCTTTATCCCGACGATCACGAATTGCCGCGCCGGGTCGCGATCGTCGAGGAAGGTTACGAAGGCCAGGTGCGGATGGCTCATCTCGCGATCGTCGGCAGCCATTCGGTAAACGGCGTGTCAGCGCTGCACTCGGAGCTGGTGAAGAATCGGCTCGTGCCCGATTTCTACAAGCTCTGGCCCGAGAGGTTCAGCAACAAGACCAACGGCGTCACGCAGCGGCGATGGCTGCTGATGGCGAATCCGCCGCTGGCCAATCTGCTCGATGCGACGATCGGTCCCGGATGGACGACGGACTTCGAGCAGGTGCGCAACATCGAGAACCTCGCCGAGCAGCCCGAGTTCCAGGCACGGATGGCGGCGCTCAAGCGTGCCAACAAGGAACGCCTCGCGCGAATAGTCAATCGCATCTCGGTGGTGGATATCGATCCGGCCGCGCTCTTCGACGTGCAGGCCAAGCGCATCCACGAGTACAAGCGGCAGTTGCTGATGGCGCTTGGGATCATCCACGAGTATTTGAAGCTCGTCGATGACGGAATCGAGCCGGCGGTTCCGCGTGCCTACCTGATCGCGGGCAAGGCCGCGCCGGGCTACTGGGCGGCGAAAATGATCATCAAGCTGATCAACAGCCTCGGCGAGATTATCAATGCGGACCCGCGCACGCGCGGAATGATCAAAGTGGCATTCCTTCCCGATTACCGCGTGTCGCTGGCCGAGCGAATCATGCCCGCCGCGGACGTGTCGGAGCAGATCTCAACCGCGGGCTTCGAGGCTTCGGGCACCGGCAACATGAAATTCGCGATGAACGGCGCACTGACTATTGGCACCCTCGACGGCGCCAATATCGAGATTCGCGAGGCGGTCGGCGCTGAGAATTTCTTCCTGTTCGGGCTGACCGCTGAGGAGATCGCGGAGATGCGCCGCGCCGGCAGCTACAAGCCGCATAGCTACTACGAATCCGATCCGCGGCTTAAGCGCGTGCTCGACGAGCTCGCGTCGGATCGCTTCTGCCCCAAGGAGCCGGGCCTTTTCCGATGGATTCGCGACCTGCTGCTCGATCGCGACGAGTATTTTCTCCTGGGCGACTTCGGCCCGTACGTCGATACTCAGTCCGAAATATCCAAATTATATGTCCAGGAAGAAGTCTGGATAAAGAAAGCGATTCTGAATATCGCCCGCGTCGGCCGCTTCTCAAGCGACCGCACCGTCGCCGAATACGCCCAGGAAATCTGGGCCCTCACCCCTTCGTGATCGAGCCGCTGTCTAGCGCTGTTTCAGAACGCTCCTCACGAGTTGCTCCGTGACCTCCTCGACGATCCACTGCGGTTTCCATTTGCCGTTTTCGCGGTACCAGTTGGCAACCGTGAAGGCGCCGCGCAGGATCACGAAGCTCATCAGCTTTGCGTCGCCGGCGATGAAAACTCCCTTTTCGATTCCCATGCGCAGGATGTTCGTGAACATGTGTTCGTAGCGCCGGCCGATGGAGCGGATGCGCTTGCGATTCGCGGCGCTTAGCGACACCGGATCCGGCACCAGCGGCTCGTAGCGATCGCGTTCTTCGTAGATTCTGCCAACGATGCTCGCCGTCGCTTTGCGCAGGAGCACCGCGGGATCGGTTTCGCCTGAGCGCACGATCGCATTTAGTTGATCGAGCAGGCGGCCGACCGCGTCGACGCGGATCTCGGTGAAGATCTCCTCTTTGCTGCGGAAGTAGTGGTAGATGTGGCCCTTGGCGAGGCCGCATTCGTGCGCGATCTGATCCATGTTGGTGGCGTCGAAGCTCGCGTGTGCAAACGCGCGTGCCGCGCCGACCAGGATTTCGCGGCGGCGCTCGGCCGCCTTCGCGACGTTGCGGACGCGATAGCCGCGGACGCCGACCGGCGGCTTCGCAGACTCGCGCGCTGACTCAGATTTTGGCTGTCGCGAGGCCATTGGAGAAATTACTTACTCCCCCTTGACTGGAACGGAGATTTTAGAATATCCATTCTATTTAGAATAGACGTTCTAAACAGCTATGGAAAGACCCCGGCCAGTAATTATGCGCATCGAGACGCGGAAATCACAAACCCTGCGGCACGCGCTACTGAAATGCGCGTGGGGAAAGAAAGCCTCGTCGCGATCCGCTAGGAGGCCGAGCCCGGAAGCGGTTAGAGTGCGCGAGCAAACAACCTAACCGCGGCGGCTCCTCAGGAGCGGCGCAAAAGGAACAAGCTCATGGCGCGTAAAGGCAAACAGGCCAATATCAGCTCGACGTTCGAACGAATCCGCTACGAAACTCCGGCCCCGCATATCGCACGCGTCGTGCTGGCGCGATCCGAACAGCGCAACGCGCAGGATCGCAAGATGCTCTACGAACTCGACCGCGCGTTTCGAATCGCGGTCACCGACAACGACATTAAAGTCATCGTCATCGCGGCCGACGGTCCGCATTTTTCATCGGGACACGACCTCAACGATCGCGCCGACCTGAATGACTTCGACACTGTCAGCCTCTGGGGCGGATTCGACGAGGACGGCCAGGCCGGCATGATGAACGGCGAGGAGGAGATCTACCTCGGCTTCTGCTGGCGATGGCGCAACCTGCCCAAGCCGACAATCGTGCAGGTGCAGGGCAAGGTGATCGCCGGCGGACTGATGCTGGTGTGGCCGTTCGATATCGTGGTCGCGAGCGACGATGCGACCTTCTCGGACCCCGTGGTCGCGTTCGGCGTCAACGGTCATGAATTTTTCACCCATGCGTGGGAGCTCGGCGCGCGCAAGGCCAAGGAGATGCTCTTCACGGGCGCGGCCTTCACCGCCCAGGAATGCCATCAGCTCGGCATGGTCAACGTCGTGGTGCCGCGCGCCAACCTCGAAGCCGCCACGCTCGAGCTCGCGGAGCGCATCGCCAAGCGGCCGATGGTCGGGCTGCGCCTGGCGAAGATGGCCGTCAATCAGAGCCTCGACGCGCAGGGGCAGTGGACTGCTGTTCAGTCCGCCTTCTCGCTGCATCACATCGGACATGCCAACGCTCGCGCCAAGTATGGTTTTCCGGTCGAGCCCAGCGGCGCCGAGTTGATTCGCAACGACGCCAAGGGCCGCAAGGCCGGAGGCTGAAACTAAAAAAGGGTTATCATGGATCGAACTTATGTCGTCACCGGCTCCGCGTCCGGCATCGGCGCGGCTACAGCGCACTATCTTCGCGAGCACGGCGGCCGCGTCATTGGGGCCGATCTTCACGATGCGGACGTGATTGCCGATCTCTCGAACGCCGAGGGCCGCGCAAAGCTGGTCGCAGATGTGAAGCGGCTCTCGGGCGGCAGGATCGACGGCATCGTCGCCAATGCCGGCGGCGGGCGCCCTGAAACAATGCTGTCGCTGAACTTCTTCGGCACGGTGGCGACGCTCGAAGGATTGCGCCCGCTGCTCGAGAGCAGTCCCGCGCCGCGCGCCGTGATGGTCTCCTCGATCGCTTCGCTGAGCCCCATCGATCCGCGAATCGTCGAAGCCTGTCTCGCCATGGATGAGGCTGGAGCGAACGCGATCGCGCGGGAGGCGTTCGACTCCGGAAAGGCCGTGCTCGATTTCTACGCGATCGCAAAGCATGCGCTGAATACGTGGTGCCGCAGAGTCGCCGGAACGCCGCAGTGGGCAGGCGCCGGGATTCCGATCAACGTCGTTGCGCCGGGACTCTTCGATACGCCCGCCGCCCGCTGGGTCCTCGACAATCCGGAGCAGCGCGCGGCGATGGGCCAGATGATACCGATGCAGGGTCAGTATCCCGCCCGTCCCGAGCGCATGGCCTCGATTCTCGCCTGGTGTGTGGGCGAGGAAAACTCCGTGATGACAGGGCAGATCATCTACGTCGATGGTGGCTTCGAATGCGTGACGCGCGGAGAGCGAACCTGGTGAGCATGGATTCGAACAATCGTCCGCCGCTGACTCTTTCCACCAATATCTTCTACGGCTTCGGCTCTGTCGCCTTCGGCGTGCATCAGGTCGCGCTGACTTCGATCCTGATGCTGTACTTCAACCAGGTCGTCGGATTGCCGGCGGCGTGGGTCGGCATGGCCATGATGGTCACGATGGTGTTCGACGCGATTTGCGATCCGCTGATCGGCGAATGGTCCGATCACGCGCACTCGCGATGGGGCCGGCGCCATCCCTTCATGTACGCCTCCGCGCTGCCTGCGGCGGTCGCGTTTTATTTCCTGTTCGTTCCGCCGATCGGATGGTCGCAACGCTACCTCTTCGTCTTCATGGTGGTGATGCTCGTGCTGGTGCGCCTGTTGCTCAGCCTCTACGAGATTCCGAGCACAGCGCTCGGCCCCGAGCTCACCTATGACTACGACCAGCGCACCACGCTGATGGGCTCGCGATTCTTTTTCGGCGCGGTCGGCGGCGCCGTAATCGCGGTGCTCGCGTTCCAGGTCTTCCTGCGCAAGGACGCAACGCATCCGCTGGGCGTGCTGAATCGCGCGGGCTATGAGCAGTTCGGACTCGTTTCGGCGATAGCGATTTTCGTTTCGATCATCGTCTCGTGCCTTGGCACGCATCGCTTTATCGACAGCGTCGTTCACGAACCGGAGGAAAAGAGTCCATGGCGTGAGAAGCTGCGCGAGGTCACCGGCACGGTGACCAACCGCTCGTTCATCGCGCTTGCCGTGTCGGGGACAATCGGCGCGATTTCGATGGGAGTGACGCAGGGCCTCGAGCTCTATATCGCGAATTACTACTTTGAGCTCACGCCCGCGCAGATTTCATATATCGTCGCGCTCATGCTGCCCGCCGCCTTGCTCGGCGTCGTGCTCTCCACGCCGGTATCGAGCCGGTTCGGAAAGAAGCCCTCGATGATCGCGGTGTTATTCGGCTCGCTGTTCTTTGGCTATACGACTCTCATCGCGATGCGCCTGATCGGCATCCTGCCCGCGAACGGCACGCATGCGTTGCTCACGCTGCTGCTCGTCTTCCGCTTCTTCTCGCTGACACTCGGTCTCATGGGATTCATCATCGCGACTTCGATGATGGCGGACGTGGTCGAGGACGCCGCCATTGCGACGGGACACCGCTCGGAGGGGTTGCTGTTCGCCGCGAACGGCCTGATTGCGAAATGCGTCACTGGCCTCGGCACGTTCCTGTCCGGGCTCGTCCTGGCGTGGGTCAGTTTCCCGCAGCATGCGATTCAGGGGCAGGTCGATCCCGCCGTGCTTCGCCATCTCGGCATGGTGTTCCTACCGTTGGTAGTGGCCTTTGGCGCGGTCTCGATCGCGGTCTTGATGTTCTACGACATCGATCGCACAACGCACGAGCGAAACGTCGAGCAGCTCAAGACGAAGCTGGATCGGAACGTCGCGAGCGAAGATCGCGCGCGAGCGGTCGGATTCTAAATCAGACCCGCGGCCAACAGTGCGAACGGCCCTGTGCGATCTGCTCCCGCTCGCCTTGCTCACTTCCCTCACCATGACAAAAAAACCGCTTGCCACGCGCTTCACTCCACTCGGCCAAGGCTGTCGGAGTCGAAGTGCCCGCCCCTGACCGAGCCGAACGGATCTGGAGCGCCCCGAGGGATCGCTAGTGAGTCAGTTTGTCAACTTCGGCGAATTCTTCGGCGCTCAGCTTCCAGGCGCCCGACTTGACGTTGTCGGTGACCTGTTGCGGCGAGGTCGCGCCGGCGATGACGCTCGAGACCTGGGGATTCGACGCGAGCCAGCTCATCGCAAGCTCGAGGATCGAATGACCGCGCGCCTTGGCGAAGGCCGTCAGCTTATCGACCGCGTCGAGGTTCTTCTCAGTCATGAGCTGGTCGGCAAATCGTTTCATGAGCGCGAGCCGCGTGCCCTGCGGCAGGGCTTCGCCGCGGGCGTATTTGCCGGTGAGCAGGCCGCTCGCGAGTGGGAAGTAGGGCAGGATCCCGACGCCGAATTGCTTACAGGCCGGAACCAGCTCGCGCTCGACGCGCCGCTCGAGCAGGTTGTAGTGGTTCTGGGCCGAAACGTAGTGCGCGAGGCTCTCGCTGCGCGAGATACAGGCAGCCTCGGCGACCTGCCATCCGGCGAAATTGCTCGAGCCGATGTAACGGACCTTGCCCGCGTGAACGAGATCGGTGAGCGCCGCGAGCGTCTCCTCCTGCGGCGTCTCGGGGTCGGGCTGATGCAGCTGATACAGATCGATGTAATCGGTGCCGAGGCGTCGCAGGCTGGCCTCGACCGCGGCTGCGATATACCTGCGCGACGCGCCCTTCATATAAGGACCGTCGCCCATCGCCATCCCGAACTTGCTTGCGACGAGTACGTCCTTGCGCCGATCGCCGAGCGCCTTGCCGAGCATTTCCTCGGATTGCCCGCGATTGCCGTAGATATCGGCGGTATCGAAGAGCGTGATGCCCTCGTCGAGTGCGCGGCTCACGACTGCGCGCGTCTCCTCGAGGCTGATCTTCATGCCGAAGTTGTTGCATCCGAGGCCGACGAGCGAAACCTTGAGTCCCGAGTTGCCGAGATTGCGAAATTCCATGGCGGTCCCTTTCTTCGATCGATGTAGGCGGTCTAAGCGGGCGTCTTGACCAGCTCGGCGCGCGCCCGAGTACGAAGGCGTGCGGTCAGGCTGCTGATTATCGCGGACAATTCCGACAATTCGACCGGCTTGACCACGTGGCTGTCGAAGCCCGAGCTCAGAATTTGCACACGGTCCTCGACGCGTCCATAGGCGGTGAGCGCGATAAGCGGCACACGAAAGTCGCGGGCCGATTCGCGCTCGCGTTTGCGAATCTCCTGCGCCAGCGAGAGCCCGTCGCGCCCGGGCATCCCGATGTCCGACACGATAACGTCAGGATCCATTCCGTCGATAAGACGCAGCGCATCGTCGACTGATTGCGCTGTATCGACTTTGGCGCCGAGCGAGCCGAGGAGTTCTTTCAGCGCGCCGCAGGCACTCTCGTCGTCGTCGGCGACGACAATATAGAGACCGTCGAGGCGCGAGAGTTCGCCCGTCCGCGTCATTGGCGCGACTGTGGGATGACGCCGCGGCTGCTCGCTGACGGGCGCTGTGCTGACCGGGAGCGGCAGCCGCACGGTGAATGTTGCACCCTTTCCGAACCCGTCGCTGTGGGCGACGATCGTGCCGCCATGCATCGTGACAAGCTGTCGTGCGATCGATAACCCGAGGCCAACTCCGACTTCAACTCGGTCGGCGCCCGGCGCCTGCCAGAACCTGTCGAACACGAGCGGCAGCGACGCAGGCTCGATACCCTTGCCGTTGTCGGCCACGATTATCTCGACGTGGGAATTGATGCGCTCCAGGCGCACCTGGATTCGTCCGCCCTTGGGCGTGAACTTCACCGCGTTGGAGACCAGGTTCCACACCACTTGCTGAAGGCGGTGCGGGTCGCCGGCGATCGGCGTGACGCGCGGATCGATCGTCTCGACGAGGCTTATCGATTTTGCGTCGGCCGCAACCCGCATCGCCTCGACTGCCGACTGCACGACATCGACGAGATCGGTGGTCTGCACGTCGAGGCGCAGGCGGCCGGACTCGATACGCGAGATGTCGAGCAGGTCTTCGATAAGCTGGGCCTGGGCCTTGGCGGCGCGCTCCATGCTCTGCACGCTGAGCCGCGCCTTGTTCGAGAGATGCTCTTCCTCGGCCAGCAGATGGCAGCGCAGCAGAATCGTATTCAGTGGATTGCGCAGCTCATGCGAAACCGTCGCGAGGAAGTTGTCCTTCAGCCGATTGGCGTCTTCCGAGCTGGCCAGGGCGCGCTCCAGATCGCCGCTCGCGAGAATAATCTGCCGCCATCCGAAGTAGCTGAGCGCAGCCGCGAGCAGAATCGAGAGGATCGGCACGAGGGTGAGAATCGCCCGCTCCCGTCGCGCGCGATCCGCGTTGCGGCGCTGCAGCAGATCGCGTTCGGTCGCGGACATCTGATCGAGGACTTCCCTTAGCTGGCGCCCGCGATCCTCCACCTGCTCAAACTGTTGCGCGTTGAAATTCTTGCCGCCGTTCGAAAGAAGCGCGTTGACCTCTGTGTTCCATCGGCCCAGCAATCCGCTCAGATCGAGAAGGCGGCGCTGCTGGACGGGGTTGTCTGAAACCAGCGTGAACAGGCGATCAGTCGCGACCGTGAGCCGGTCTTCTGCGGCGTGTAGCTTTTGCAGATATTCGGACTTCGGTTCCAGGAGGTACGATCTGAGATTGATCTTGACCGCGCTGAGATCGCTCTCGGCGTTCATTACCGAGAGCATCACGTCGTAGGTGTGCTGAACCCAATATTCAACCGATTCTTCGGATTGGACACGCCACACTATCAGCAATGCCAGGATGGCCAACGCTACGAAGGGGAAAAAGTAGCTGAGGCGCAGGCGTCGTCTAAGAGACCCACCGGCCATGTGCGCTAGAGCCCTCCTGCCGATTGGTGGATTTGCACGCGCGAGTGTTGATATCGGCTATTCAGGGCGTCGGCAATGATATTCTGAGCATAGAAGTGGGATCAACTCGATTCGGCCGTTAAGAGCAGGCAGAACCGAACCCGGACGCGAACATCGAGCCCGTAAAACTTTCACGGCGCGAATTATCTTCTCGCCGCTCGACGCGCTCGACGAATGCCAACCTGTTGACGCGATAGAGTCAGTTCAACTCGACGCGATCGCCTACTGCGACCGTCGCGAGCGCAACGCTGCTCGCAGGCGATGCATAGATGCCGACGTTCTGCGCCGCGTCCTTTACGATCGTGCGCAGCACCGAGGGATCTTTGGCGAGGCCTTCCTGCGGCAGCGTCGTCATTACGCATCGCGGACAGGGACCGACCACGTCGATCAGCGCGGCGCCGATTCGAAGATGCTTGCCGCTCCATTGCGCCTCGACGAAATCGTCGGGCGCGTTATCGAGCTCGATCAGGATATTCGGGCGGAAGCGCCGCACATCGAATCGGGCGTTGGAGTTGAATCCGCCGAGATGCTTCAAAGTGGCGGTCGTTACCAGATGCAGCGGGAAGGCGTCGAAGTAGGTTCCGAGCGGCGACGTGAATTCGATCAACCCGATTTTGACGAACGGCTCCAGATCGGGCAGCGGCTCATCGGCAGTGCGCCCGAAGATCTCGCGCAGCTCCACCATTATGTCGGGATTGTCGGGCTGGCCGTGGCGATAGTGATCGAGGGCCGAGGGCGGCTGTAACGGCCACGGCGTGACAGCACGTCCCAGGAACGCAGAAAGCTTCGCCGCGATGCCGGCGTCGCTGGTCTTCACGCGCTCTCCCGATGGCAGTGTGATCTCGACGTGCGGAATGACACCTTCGCCGGGCTCGGCCAGGTACTTCGCCTGGCACTGCATCAGCGCGGGCAGCTTCTTGGCGCCGCGAATCTCGCCGGCAGCTTCGTCGCGGAGCGCCCATCCACGATCGCCGACCAGGCCATTAGGACCGATCGCGACGCGATCGATCTTCTGCCCGCCCATCGACTTGAATGGGTAGCGCCAAATCTCCGCAACTTTGCCTACTGTCGCCATCGTGGCCTCCGCCTCAGATCAATTCGCCAACCGTCACGCTTTGACCAGTACGTTGCCCTCGCGGTCGAGCGCCTTGCGCACTGCGGGGCGCTTGAGCAGGCGATCCTTGTGCGCAGTATAGTTCGCAAGGTCGCGCACCGGCAGTTCGCCGCGCATTCCCCAGCTATAGAAAACCAGCGCGTACGGATCGCATACCGAAAACTCGCTGAGCAGCCATTCGCGGCCTGCGAGCCATCCATCGATCATCTGCAGATAGTTCCAGAACGACTTGCGCGCCGTCTCGCGCATCGCCGGATGAGCCGCGGCGTCGGCGGTGTAGCGCTCGGGGCGAGCGTTATGCGCCCACGCCACGTGCACACTGCTCGCGAAGAAGGACGCCAGCGAATAGCATCGCGCCGCTTCGAACGGATCCGACGGGATGAGCTTCGCGCCGCCCGGCACGGTGCGCGCGACATACGTCATGATCCCAATGTTCTCGAAAATCGCGCGGCCGTCGTCGAGAATCAGCGCCGGCACGCGGCCATTGGGATTGATCTTGAGATAGTCGGGCGTGCGCTGCTCGCTCTTGGTGAAATCGATTAGCATCAGCTCGAACTGCGCGCCCGCTTCTTCCAGCACCATATGCGATGCCAGGGAACACGCGCCGGGAAAATAACAGAGCTTCATCATGATCGTGGCCTCGCTCGTTTGCACAGACGCAGGTCTTGTGAAAGATCCGGTTTGTGATTGTTTTGTGGATCCACGTTAATGAGGATACGCGGCCGCTCGCCGCAACGAAATGAAAGGCGTTTGTTCGACACCTAATCGACTCGGCTACCCGACGCAACTGCGATGCTGTTGAGAATCGATAGAATGAACGGCCCGCTTTATTCGCGGGTCTATCGCGCGCTACGCGCGGAAATCCTAAGCGGCCGTCTGAGGCCGGGACTCCGCGTGCCTGCGACGCGCACGCTCGCGGCCGAGATCGGAGTCTCGCGCAATATCGCGATCCTCGCTTATGAGCAGCTCCTCGCCGAGGGCTACCTGACCTCGCGCCACGGCGCTGGCACGTTCGTCGCGTCGGAGTTGCCCGAGGATATGACGAATGTCGGCGACGGCAAGCCGCCGCCGCGCGCGAGCGATCAGATCGCGCCGGCGCGCCTTTCTGCCTACGGCCGCCGGGCGCTCAAGGAATCGTCGGATCGGCGGCTGCGGTGGAACTCAGAACGCCCGCCGCTGCCCTACGACTTCCGCTACGGGCGGCCGTCGTTCGTGGACTTCCCGCATACCACGTGGTGCCGAATCGTGGCACGGCGCGCCCGTCATGCGTCCGTTCGCGATCTCGATTATGGGCCGCCCGAGGGAATCCCGGAGCTACGCGAGGCGATCGTCGAATACATTCATCGCGCGCGCGCAGTGAACTGCGATCCCGATCAGATAGTCATCGTCAACGGCTCGCAGCAGGCGCTCGATATCGCCGGGCGCGCACTCATCGATCCGGGTAATCGCGTCGTCGTCGAAGAGCCGCACTATCGCGGGGCGTGGGCGGTATCCCGCGCGGCGGGCGCCAATATCGCCAGCGTCCGCGTCGATGAGCACGGGCTCAAGGTCGAAGAACTCGCCGAGAAGCATCGCCGCGCGCGGCTTGTGATCGTCACGCCGTCGCATCAGTTCCCGACCGGTGTCACGATGCCGCTCGGGCGGCGCCTCGAGCTGCTTGCGTGGGCGCGCGAGGTCGGCGCGTTCATCTTCGAGGACGATTACGACAGCGAGTTTCGTTATTCCGGCCGGCCCATCGAGGCGTTGCAGGCGCTTGACGAGCGCGGATGCGTGATCTACGCGGCGACATTCTCAAAGTTGATGTTCCCTGCGTTGCGCATGGGCTATCTCGCGGTTCCCTACGCACTCGTGCAGCCGTTCCGCGCGCTTAAGGGACTTCTCGACACTGGCAGCCCGATGCTTCCGCAGCTCGCGCTGCTCGATTTCATCCGCGAAGGACATTTCGAGCGGCATCTGCGCCGCTCGCGCGCCCGCAACGCATCGCGGCGCGCGGCGATACTCGAGGCGATCGCCAAACATATCGGCGACCGCGCCAAAGTATCAGGCGGCGACGCGGGGCTGCACGTCCTGATGTGGCTGCGCGATATCCCGCCGAAACGAGTCGACGAAATCCGCTCAGAGGCGCGCGCTTCCGGTGTCGGCGTCTACGACGCAAGCCCATTCTACGCCCGCCCGCCAAAGCACGCCGGCCTCGTCCTCGGCTACGCCTCGCTGACAGAAAAGGAAATCAACGAAGGCATCCGCAGGTTAGCGGGAGTGCTTCGGAACTGAGGCTAGGCTTAGTTGACGCTCAGTGGACGCGGGGGCAGGTTCGGCGCCATGGCCGACCAAGAAGAGCCGATTCTCGTAAGGCAGGCCAGGAAAACCTTCTGGTGGGATTCTGGTTGAAGCGCCGGGCAATGCAAAAGCGCGAACGGCAAAGACTCGCCGACGCCGAACCGAAAGCGGCTTGAGGGCCGCTCAAATCCGCGTCTTGCCCCGGAGCCTGCGAACGGCTAGATCAAGTACCTCAATGTTTTCCGCAATCGAGCGCGACGCTTCTTTCTCCGCGGGACTCCTTACGTCCACGCTTATTACGCTCGTAGTAGTACTCGAGGCTGTCGCGCCGTAGCGGGGATGAAGAGGTAACTCCAAACCCCTGTCGGCGCGAAGCCGGCGGGGGTTTTTCGTTTCTGGCCCCGCCTCCTTCGACCCGGCAGGAGAATCCGAAAGGACGCTCCTATGAAGGCCACCGGCGCGCAAATCATCGTCAAGCTGCTCGAACGGCAGGGGATCGCGGTCGTCGCGGGAATTCCCGGCGGCGCGAATCTGCCGCTCTACGACGCGATGCATTCGAGCCCGATTCGCCACGTGCTCGCGCGTCACGAGCAGGGCGCCGGCTTTATCGCCCATGGCCTCGCGCGCGCGACCGGCAAGCCGGCGGTATGCCTCGGCACGTCGGGCCCGGGCGCGACCAACCTCGTCACCGCAATCGCCGATGCTAAGCTCGACTCGATTCCGATCGTCGCGATCACGGGGCAGGTGCCGCGCGCGCTCATCGGCACCGACGCCTTCCAGGAAGTCGACATGCTCGGCATGACGTTGCCGATAACCAAGCACAGCTTCCTCGTGCGCGACGCGGCCGAGCTGCTCGAGGTGATACCGGAGGCATTCCGTATCGCATCGTCGGGGCGGCCCGGGCCGGTCGTGATCGATGTGCCAAAAGACGTCCAGACCGAGAGCGTCGAGTTCGATTCTTATCCTGAGCCAGGCAGCGCCGACGCACACGGGCGTATCGACTCGGATGCGATCGCGTGCGCCGCTCAGATGATCAACGAAGCGGAGCACCCGGTGTTCCTGATTGGCGGCGGTATCATCGTGTCGGGCGCCTCGCAGGTGCTGCGGCGTGTCGCTGACAAGTCGTCAATTCCGATGGCCTCGACGCTACACGGCCTCGGCGCCGTTCCGCACGACCATCCGCTGTTTCTCGGCATGGTCGGGATGCACGCGGCGCGCTACACGAACATGCTGCTCGGCGAATGCGATCTGCTGGTCGGCCTCGGCATCCGCTTCGACGATCGCGCAACCGGCAAGGCCGCCGAGTTTTGCCGCCACGCCAAGATCGTTCATATCGATATCGACCCGGGCGAGCTGGGCAAGATAAAGCATCCGGCGCTCGGAATCGTCGCCGACGTGGGCCGCGCGCTGGAAGCGATCGAGCCGCTGATCAAGCCGGCGCGCCGCGCAAAGTGGATCGCGAGGATGGCGGAGTTGCGCGCGCGCAATCCGCTGGCGATGCCGGGGGCGGACGACCCGCTGCGTCCGTACGGCATCGTCCGTCACACCGCGGCGCTGGTGCCTGACGATGCGATCGTCACGACCGATGTCGGGCAGCATCAGATGTGGGCGGCGCAGGCGTATCCATTCACGGCGCCGCGCCAATGGCTGACCTCGGGAGGCCTCGGCACGATGGGCTTTGGTCTGCCGGCCGCGATCGGCGCGGCACTCGCCGAGCCCGAGCGCGCAGTCGTTTGCTTCAGCGGCGACGGCAGCCTGCTGATGAATATCCAGGAGCTGGCGACCGCGGCCGAGGAGCGCGTGAACGTCAAGGTGGTGCTGTTCAACAACGGCAACCTGGGCCTGGTGCGCCAGCAGCAGCATCTGTTTTACGGCCGCCGCTACAGTGCGTCGAAGTTTCATGTGACGCCCGATTTCGTTGCGCTGGCGCGCGGCTTCGGCGTCCCGGCCTGCGACCTCGGCGCGACTGAGTATCAACTGCAAACGCTGGAGAATGCGCTGACACAGCCCGGCCCGTGCCTGATCAACGTTCCGATCGCGGCAGAGGAAAACGTATATCCGATGGTCCCCCCGGGCGGTGCCAACCACGAAATGATCGACGAGGAACTCGCGTGATGATCGGACAACCTGAGGAAAGCGCTTCGCGCGCTGTTAGGCAGCGGAGGTGCCGGTACCAGTTAGTGCGCGATGCGCTTTCCTTTGTATCACTGGAAGGGATCGCTGATCAGACGACCTTCCTGAATGCGAGCGCGGGTGGGATGCGGGCGGCGTTGATTACTGGCAGCAGCGCGCTCGCGATGCCGACCAGTGTTGCGATCGCTACTGCGTAGATTGCGACGGGCCAGCTTACTGCTATGTAGCCGAGCGAGCCGGTCAGGGCGCCGAGGGTGAAGCCGTGGCCGAAGAAAACGATCGCGAGGCCTGCGCCGACTGATGCGCCGATGAGACCGATCAGCATCGCTTCGACCAGCAGCACCGCGGCTACGTCGAGGCGCGAGAAGCCCAGCGCGCGCATCACCGCGACCTCGCCGATTCGATCGCGCACCATCATCGCCATCGAGTTGGCGGCGATTAGCAACACCGTCACAAGGACGACGATGCAGAGGCCCGCGACTATCGTGCGCAAGTCGCCGATCGCGGTCACGTAATTCGCCACGGTGTCGGACTCCGTGGTTGTTTCGGTCTCGGCATCGGAGTTGCGGAAGCGCTCGTCGATGCCGTCAGCGACGAGCGCCATGTTCTCGGCGCGATCGACCCGCACCGAGATGAAGTTGGCGCGGTCGGCGATATCGGCGCCGTAGGTATTCTTGACCGCTTCGTCGAGGAGCCGCCGGTCGAAGAAGAAGGCACGCGACAGGTAGTCACTGGGCGGGAACTCGACGCGCGGGATGAAGGTCAGCGTGATTTTGCCGCTGATGTTCTTCAGCGTGATCGGTTCGCCGAGTTTCCATCCGTGCTCTTCCATCAGCACGCTGCCGACCGAAACGGAGCGGCGGTCGGCGAACATGCTCTTCAGCACGTCGGGCGGCGGATGATAGTCGCTGTCGGCCATGACCGTGAATAAATCGGCCGTGGTGCCGTAGGCCAAAATCATGTCTTTCGGATCGCGGTAGGTTGCGCCCCAGATAATTTCGGCGGCGCAGCCCAGCACGTGCGGCATCTTGCGAATTGGATCGCAGTAGCGCGCCGGCAACTTGTAGGCGTTGGGCGCCGTGACGATGAGTCTCAAGCCCTTCGACGCGCCTTCAGCAATGCGATCCATCGAAGCCGGTATTGCGGATAGCACCGTGTAGATCAGAATTGCGACCGCGAAGGTGAGCCCGGTCAGGATCGTGCGGCGCAGCTGACGCCGCATATGCCGGATGACGATGACGAATAGTTTGTACGCCATGGTCATGCCTCCCTGAGCGACTCGATGATGCGCACGCGCGAGGCGCGCCACGCCGGCATCAGGCCGCCGGCCACGCCGATGATCGTCGCGACGATGATCGCCGACGTAACTGCCGCCGCATCGAGCCGATAAGTGAAGAAGGTCGAGCCCACGCTCAGCAGGCGATTGTCGAGTCCCGTGGTCTGCGCCAGCGCGACTGCAAGCATGAGCCCGACGCATCCACCGATGAAGGCGATGAAAGCGCTCTCGAGCACGAAGCTCAGCAGGATCGCGAAGCGCGAGAAGCCGAGCACGCGCATCACGCCGATCTCGCGCTGGCGCCGCGCGACCGCCGAGTACATCGTGTTCATGCCGCCGAAGGTGGCGCCGAGCGCGAGCGCCAGGACCACGATCAGTCCGAGCGCCTGCAACTGATCGACGAGCCTGGCCTGCAAGGCGTAGTACTGCTTCTCGGTCATCGCCTGCAGGCTGAGGCGCCCGTCGTTCTTGAGCGTCGCGTTGAACGCGTCTTCCATCCCGGGTTTGAGGATGACGTGGACGGCGTTGGTATCCATCGTGCGCGCCTTCGCGTCGGTCTTGAGATCGTTGAAGTCAGTCCAAACTTCCGATTCGCGCGAGCTGTTCGCGTCGGAGAAGATGCCGACGATGGTCCAGTTGCGGCGGCCGAAATGGAACTTCGATCCGATCGTCATGTACGGCGCGCGCGCCGCGACCGCCTTGCCAATTACCCATTCGCCCTGACCGCGAATCGGCCAACGGCCGGCGACGAGCTTCATATTGCGATGGGTCTGGAAGGCGATCGGATCGACGCCGCGCAGCGTGACAAATTGCTTGACGCGCTTGTCGCGCCCGATGCTCACGCCGCCGACGATTTCAGGCGAGACGAGTCCGACACCCGATGCCGTCAGCACTTCAGGGCGCGCACGCAGGATCTCGACCTGCTCGTGCGTGACGTTGCTCATGTTCTCGTTGGTGACACCGCGGCTCATCACGATCCAGTTCTGAGGACCGCCGGTGTTGATCAGCGTCTGCTTGAGGCCGCCGATAAAGCCGAACAGCAGCACGAACATCATCGCGACGAGACCGACGCCGAGCACTGTCATGAGCGAGGTGGTGCGGCGCTCGAGGATGCTGCGGACATTGTAGCGAAGCGGAACCATGCGCGAACGCGCGGCAGAATCCGGCCTCCCTTCGACGCCAGCTTAGCTTGTTATCCAGTCAACTTAAAGTAGCTCATTGTTGGCAGCGTTTGACTGATACTGAGCCGGACGAATTCGCCGCGATGAGGGCTGCCGCATCGCGGCGGCTTCGTTATATTCACCATGGCATGCCCCGCGCGACAGGCAAATACGGACTTGGCGAAGTCGGTCCTGTGAGCACCAAAGCCCTGCTACCAAGGCGCTCTGACCTCTACTACTACCTGCAGACCGCGTCGTGGCCGATGCTCCTGCTGATCATCGCGGTGGTCTTTTTCGCCGTCAACGCGCTCTTTGCGCTGGGCTATTACTTCGACGGCGGCATCGAGAATGTTCACACCGGCTCCTACGCCGACATGTTCTTTTTCAGCGTCCAGACGATGGCGACGATCGGGTACGGCAAGATGGAGCCGTACACGCTCACGTCGAACATCCTGGTGTCGATCCAGGCTCTGGTCGGATTGCTTGCGCTCGCGATGATGACCGGCCTCGTATTCACGAAGTTCTCGCGGCCCACGGCCCGCGTACGATTCTCGCGCAATGCCGTCGTGTCGGTGCGCAACGGTGTGCAGTCGATGATGTTCCGCATGGCCAACTTGCGCGGCAATCGGATCGTCGAAGCGGAGATTCACGTCCTGCTCGCATGGGACGATAAGACGCTCGAGGGCGAGCGCGTGCGTGCGTTTCGCGATCTCGAGACCACCCGCAGGCGCAGCGCGTTCTTCGCGCTGACGTGGACCGCGGTCCATCCCATAGACGCGGCGAGTCCACTGCTTGGCGCCGAGATGGACGCGCTCGCGATGCGCAATGCCGAGATCGTCGTCTCGATAGTCGGCCTCGACGAGACGCTGTCGCAGACGGTCCACGCGCGGCATTCATACCGCGCCGAGGACATCGCATGGGGCGCGCGCTTCGCCGATGTGCTGACAATTTTTCCCGACGGTTCGCGCGAAATCGATTTCACGCATTTCGACGAAGTCGAGATGCTCGAGCAGCAGCAAGCTGCGGCTGCGGGTTAGGCGATTTTCGATCCCCCCTCAACTGTTCACTCAGGTCTCGAAATCTGGGACAGTTGACCGCCTGTAAGGGGAAGCGAAGGGCGGAGAGGACCGAATGCCTGAGAGTACGTTTAAGCGGGTGTTAGTCGCACTCGCGAGGTGGATAGACTCATACGCGGGGGGCGAACCGAAAGCGAATGCACCTCAGGAGACCGATTGGCTGCGGGTAGTACCGTTCGCCGCGGTGCACCTGATGTGCCTCGCCGTGATCTGGGTCGGCTGGAGTCCGATCGCGGTCGCGGTTGCGATTGCGATGTACTTCATCCGGATGTTCGCGATCACCGGATTCTACCATCGCTATTTTTCGCATCGCAGCTTCAAGACCTCGCGCGCAGCCCAGTTTATCTTCGCGGTGATGGGCAACTCGTCAGTGCAGCGTGGTCCATTGTGGTGGGCGTCGCATCATCGCTTGCACCATCAGCACTCCGACCAACCGGCGGACGTGCACTCGCCGATTCAGCACGGATTCATCTGGAGTCACATCGGCTGGATCACTTCGGACACCAACTTCCTGACGCGGACCCGCGTGGTGCGCGATCTCGCGAAGTATCCCGAGCTGGTGTTCATGGACCGCTTCGACATTATCGTGCCGACGGTGCTGGGCTTTGCGATGTATGGCTTTGGCGCGATGCTCGCGCATTACTTTCCGGGACTTCATACCAGCGGCGGGCAGATGCTGATATGGGGATTCTTCATCTCGACGGTGGTGCTGGCGCACGGCACTTTCACGATCAATTCTCTCGCGCACGTCTTTGGCCGGCGCCGCTATGTCACTGGCGATGACAGCCGAAACAGCTTTGCGCTCGCGATGATCACGATGGGTGAGGGATGGCACAACAACCATCACCATTACCCGGCATCGACGCGGCAGGGTTTCTACTGGTGGGAAGTCGACGTCACGTATTACATTCTAAAGGTGATGTCGTGGCTTGGAATTGTTTGGGACCTTCGCCCCGTCCCCCAGCATCTGCTGGATGAAGGCCGGATCGTACGGCCGGAGCGCGCGCTGACTACAGCGAAGATCACGACTGTGATTCGCGAGGCGATCCCGCAGCCTCCGGTCGCCGATGAGGGAGCCAGCGGATAGGTGGAGCGGCCTGGGTCGATCGTTGATGCGGGGATTGGAGCGTCGCGTCAGCGGCGGCCGGCCATTCTGGAAGGCCTCGCGCGGCGGGCGCTGCTAAGCAAGCTCGCGCTCACCAGGAATGATCGAGTTACGATCGAAGACGGCGGCGACCGAATCGCTTTCGGCGAGCCAGATGAGACCGCCGATCTGCGTGCAACAATCCACGTCATGGATCGCCGTTTCTACGCGGACGTCGCTTTCGGCGGCACGCTCGGCAGCGGCGAGTCTTATATCGCCGGCACCTGGACCTGCGATGACCTGACGGCGCTGATTCGAATCGCGCTGCGCAACGCGCACGTGATGAGCGGCGTTGACAACTGGTTTGCTCGATTCCTGGCCCCGGTCATGCGGCTCATCCACTATCTCAATCGCAACACTGCCGAAGGCAGCCGCCGCAATATCGCCGCGCACTACGACCTTGGCAACGAGTTCTTCGAGCTGGTGCTCGATCCCACGATGATGTACTCGTGCGCGATCTTCGAGCGCCCCGGCGCCACGCTCGAGGAAGCATCGACCGCGAAGATCGATCGTATCTGCCGCCAGCTCGACCTGCGCTCGCACGATCACGTGGTTGAGATCGGCACTGGATGGGGCGGCTTCGCGATTCATGCGGCGCGCAACTATGGATGCCGTGTCACCACCACGACGATCTCGCAGGCGCAACACGACTACGCCGTGCGCCGCATCAGGGACGCGGGCCTCGACGGCCGCATCACGGTCCTGCTCAAGGATTATCGTGAGCTCGACGGCCAATTCGACAAGGCCGTGTCGATCGAGATGATCGAGGCCGTCGGCCATCACTTCCTCGACGCCTATTTCAAAAAGTGCGGCGAGCTGCTCAAGCCCGACGGCATGATGCTCCTGCAGGCGATCGTGATTGCGGATCAGCGCTACCAGGGCGCGCTCCGCACAATCGATTTCATCAAGCGCTACATCTTCCCGGGCAGCTTCATCCCATCGGTCACGGCGATGATGGATTCGGTTACGCGCAGCAGCGATATGCGGCTCTTCCATCTCGAAGACCTCACACCCAATTATGCCGAGACGCTGCGGCAGTGGCGCTTGCGTACCCTGGCCAACGCCGATCGCGTGCGCGCGCTCGGCTATCCCGAGGAATTCCTGCGCATGTGGGAATACTACCTGTGCTACTGCGAAGGCGGCTTCCTCGAACGGAACATCGGCGACGTCCAGATGCTGCTGGTCAAGCCAAGCTGCCGCCGCGCCCCGATCGCCCCGCTTCTCTGAACTTCAAATTTCGCTGCGAACCTACTAGTAGAGAGCCCACCGGAGGTGAGTTCGATGGCGAAGCGAGCGTTAGTGCTTGGTGGCGGCGGCCCGGTCGGGATCGCGTGGGAAGCGGGATTGCTGGCGGGATTGGCCGAGGGCGGCGTCGATCTTTCGGATGCCGACTTTATCGTCGGCACATCGGCGGGATCGTTTGTCGGCGCGCAGATCGCGATGGGCAAGGCGCCTGGCGCGCTTGCCGCGCCGATCCTCGCCGAGAGCGCGCCTGCGCCCGAATCACGCCCGTCGTCGGACCGGCCTGCGGGACCTCCGCCTGATTTGACGATGCTCATCACCAAGATGGCTGAGGCCGCGTCGGGCAAGCGTCCCGCGCGCGAGGTGCGCGCCGAGATAGGCAAGTGGGCGCTCGAAGCGAAGACCATGAGCGAAGAGGCGTTCATCGCGGGCTTCGGCCGCTCATTCAACGAGCTGCCCGACGATACGTGGCCCGAGCGCAACTATGCGTGCACCGCCGTCGATGCGCTCACGGGCGAATTCGTCGTGTGGAACAAGGAAGCAGGCGCGGGTATCAAGCGTGCGGTCGCGTCGAGCTGCAGCGTGCCGGGAGTGTTTCCGCCGATTACGATCAAGGGCCGCAGATATATCGACGGCGGGATGCGCTCGGCGACCAATGCCGACCTCGCCAAGGGCTACGATGTGGCGATCGTCGTCGCCGTAACGGGCGCGGCAACTGACAAAATAAGCGAGCAGTTCCGCAAGCAGCTCGACAAGGAAATCGCCGTCGCGCGCGAGAGTGGAACGAAAGTCGAGCTGATCGTTCCCGATGCAGCAAGCCTTCAGGCGTTCGGCATCAACCTGATGGATCCGAGAAAGCGCCCCGGCGCAGCGAAGGCCGGCCTCGCGCAAGGCAACGCGCAGGCATCGTCGCTACGCGCGGCGTGGAAGGCATAACGCAGCCGCGAACCGGGCGAGGGGGATTCCGCACGCACGCTCGCGACTTTCCGGGCGGGAGAAGAAGAAAGGAAAGCGCTACACGCGCTTACCGGTACCGGTCCCTTCGGGGCGCCCGGAGATCCCTTCGAGATCCCTTCGACTTCGCTCAACGCAGGCTTTTCGACTCCGCAGACTCTGCTCAGAATGACGAACGGGATGGCGGCCAATGATCCAGGACATTTCTTCACAGACCCTTGCGATGACAGAAAAAGAGAACCACTCCGACCCGAAGTAAGTAGCGCTTCGGAAAGATTCACCAACTCTTGGGATGACACCGAAACCGCTCTCCTTTTGGGAGGAAAGGCGGCAAAATAGGCTCTCGATCTAACTGCTTCACGCTCAAGGCAACTGCGTTACGCGATCCTCTTTGCCTCTCGTCTGCGCTTTCTCTAATGTTACAGTTTCATTAAGGATTCGCGAAGGAGACGTTACGCGAATGGCGAAGCGCGCGCTTGTGCTTGGCAGCGGTGGCCCTATTGGGATCGCGTGGCAAGCGGGATTGCTGGCCGGTATGGCCGAAGCGGGGGTCGATCTTGCCGACGCTGACTTTATCGTCGGTACGTCGGCGGGCTCGTTCGTTGGCGCGCAAATCGCCATGGGTAAGGAGCCTCGCGCGCTCGCAGAATCGCTCGCGAGCGTGGCCTTGCCGGTATCGGGACCATCCGCCGATCCCGATTTTTCCATCTTCATCGACAAGATGGCTGAAGCCGTCTCGGGGAAGCGTCCGGCCCGCGACGTGCGCGCCGAGATCGGCAAGTGGGCGCTCCAGAGCCAGACAATCAGCGAGGAAATCTTCATGTCAGTCGTCGGCTATCTGTTCAACGGACTCGCCGACGATTCGTGGCCGGAGCGCAATTTCGCGTGCACCGCCGTCGATGCGCACAATGGCGAGTTTGTTGTTTGGAACAAGGACGCGGGCGCCGGTATCAAGCACGCAGTGGCCGCGAGCTGCAGCGTCCCCGGCATGTTTCCGCCAATCACGATAAACGGCCGCAGGTACATGGATGGCGGCACGCGTTCGGCGACGAATGCGGATCTGGCAAGGGGCTACGATCGGGCAGTTGTGATCGCGGTCAGCGGCGCCGCTGGCGATCCGATGCTGGCAGAGCATTTCCGCATCCGGCTCTACAAGGAAATCGCCGCGCTGCGCGAGAGCGGTACTATCGTCGAACTAATCGTGCCGGATCCATCGAGCATCGCCGCGTTCGGCGACAATCTGATGGATCCGAGCCTCAGCGCGGCGGCGGCGCAGGCCGGACTCGCACAGGGCAACGCACAGGCCGCGGCGTTGCGAACCTCATTCCTCGGTGCCCGATCTAAATCGGCCACCCAGCGCGTTGCCAGGACATCTCCCAGAACAGGTACTCGTAGCGGCTACTCGTCAGGAACAGTTGTTCGAGCGGACCGCGCTCGCGAGCGGGCAGGCCGCGCGTCAGATCGTTGAGCAGGCGCACGATCGTGTCGGCGCCTTCGACGAATTCGCGCGACGAGTACATCTTTACCCACTCGGCGTACATCGTGTCCGCGCCGGTCTTGCCCTCGCGTAGCAGACGCGTCGCGATTTCAGCGTAGCCGAGCTGACAGGGCAGCACCGCGGCAACAATATCGGTGATTGAGCCTTCGTATGCGGCCGTCAGCAGATGCCTGGTGTAGCCGTGCGTGATGGGGGCTGCGGTTGTTTGTTCGAGCTCGGCAGACACGATACCGAATTGCGCGCAGTAATCTCGATGCAACTGCATTTCGACGCTGACTGTCGAGTTCAGCAGGTTGCCGAAGAGCGCGATCGTCTCGAGATCGCGCGCCTTGGCCGCGGCTAGAGCGAAAACCCGGCAATACTCGATCAGAAAGACGTAGTCCTGGGCGAGATAGAAACGAAAGCGTTCCGGCGCGAGGGTGCCGTCGCCGATGCCTTGCACAAACGGATGCGCGTACTCCTTCTCCCAGATCGGCGCGGCGCTGGCGCGCAGCTCCGCCGCGAAGTTTCCGTTGCTCATCGCGAGGTCCTGTCGATGCCCGGCGGAGCGATCAGATGGTTGAGGGGGCGCGCGCCCTGACCGATCTGCGGCGAGGTTTCGATCGCGCGGCGCACGAACGCCTTCGCCGTCTCGACCGCGTAGTCGAGCGATCTGCCGCGCGCGAGCCCGGCTGCGATCGCCGCAGACAGCGTGCATCCTGCCCCGTGCACGCGCTCGACCTCAATCCGAGGGCCGAGCAACTCGCGCACGGTGCGCCCGTCGAAGAAGACATCGATCGCGGCGCCGACCAGCGCTCCGCCCTTGACCAGCGCGGCCCGCGCACCCATCTGCACGATCGCGCGCGCCGCATCAGCCATTTCATCGAGCGTGCGGACGCTGCGGCTCGTGAGCAATTCCGCCTCGCGCAGATTCGGCGTCACGATGACGGCGAGCGGAAGCATCGCGTCGCGCATCTTCGCGATCGCGTCCGGCTCGAGCAGCACGTCGCCGCTCGCCGCCGCCATCACGGGATCCACTACCAGGTTGGTTATCTTGTGCGCGCGGATGCGGTCGGCGACGACTTCGATAATCGCCGCGCGCGAGAGCATCCCGGTTTTGGCCGCGGCGATGTGAAAGTCGCTCGCGACCGCATCGAGCTGCGCGGCAACGAAATCGGGCGCAACGTTTGAGATCGCGGTTACGCCGCGCGTGTTCTGCGCGGTAAGCGCGGTCAGCACCGAGGTGCCGAACACACCGAACGCGGCGAAGGTCTTGAGGTCGGCCTGGATTCCGGCGCCGCCGCCGGAATCCGAGCCCGCGATCGTGAGCGCGACCGGCGTGATCATAAGTCACTCACGAAACGCCCGGAGTGACTGGACCGCCCGCTGCGGACGGCGCTAGTTCGGCAAGTCGGGCGTTATCGTCGCAATAGAATGCCTCATTGCCTGCAAGGAATGTAGCGTCGCCTCGAGTCCGATATTGAGTCTGAAGGCCGCCGACAGATTCATCAATGGCTGGATCTGCTGGGCCTGCCTGGCCACGACCACGTACTGGCTAGGCACTTTAATCTGCGCGCCGTTGATCAGATTGGTCACGTCGTTGAGTTCGCCCGTGCAGAGCTGCGCCTGCAAGGTCACGGGCTGTCCCTGCTGAACCAGGCTGATCGAATCCGACATCAGGCGCTCACAATCCGCGATCGCATAGACGCTGCTGAGCGAGCGCAGGAAGAAGCCCATGGTACCCAGCACATCCTTGGTGTCGGTCGGATCGGAGAAGTAAGTGCTGGCCATGTTCGACAGCGCCACGGCGCCGGTCTCTCCCTTGCGCGGTGCATTGAATGCCTTGATCAGATCGCCCGTCGGCGAGAAGTAGAACGAAAGCGCGCCCTCGAGCGTGGTGAACGCGCCGTTGTGGAAGAACGACTTCTTGCGCGCGGCTTCGATCAGCGGCTGGAGGTTCATGGCGCCGGCTTTCATGCCGGAGCCTTTGATGCATCCAGTGTTGCCGCCATTATTGATGCCGCTGTTGCAATCGCTCCCTGCCAGGGAAAGCGCGGTAGCTCCGTTGGCGACATGGTCACCCGGATCCTGCGGGAAGACGATCGGCGCGACGAGCGCGTTGAGTCCGTGCGCGGTCGCAGTCGCGCCATTCATGCAGGTCGTCGGCGAGCCACTTGCGTCGGTGCATCGCAGCATGTCAACGAGCTGCTTCGACACGAAGTTGCGGCCGGGGAATGGAGCCGAAGGATCATTTACGTTGGGGGCGTGGCTCAAGCCGGTCGCATCGTTGGCGCCGGCGTTGAAGTGACAGAGATTGCACTGCGAATTTCCGTCGAGAAAGATCGACTTGCCTTTTTCAGCGGTCGCGTCGTTGAAGGTGATTACCGGCTGCGACGGATCGATCTGTGTTCCGGCAGCGAAGCTGTTCGCTGCGTCGCCGTCGTTGGCGTCGGTCGGCACACCTGCTTTCAGAGCGAGCTCAAAGCGGCGGCCGAGATACTCCTGGAACGCCGCGAGCTCGTCCAGCTCAACTGAGGTCGGGCAGCGGAAATCGACGCCGGGCGCGCGATTGAGGCTTTTGGGGAAGTGAGTCTTGACGGCGGCCAGCGAGAACGCGCGCAGCGTCGCGGTCAGATCGGTGATGTTGTTGTTGGCGTTATCAACTGCGTCGCGGCAATCCTTGTTCTGAAGAGTGGTGCTGGCGCCGAAGACGTCGGGATCGGTTAACGCGCCATCGCCGGCCCATCCAAGCTCGATATTGCGCGTTCCGTCATCGACCCCCGGAGTCAAATTACCAATGAAGGGAGCAACTGCGGTGTTGAGAAATACGTCCGTGATCGCGAACGCAGTCGCGTTGTTGGGGAAACCTAGAAGCGGCGGATCACAAACTACAGCCACCAGGTCGGTGCCATTTTCGATCAACTCCGGCGGCGAATTGTCGGCGCAGAAATCGGGCAGCAGGTTTGCGGTGGTTAAAGCCAGCGCTCCAACCGACATCGAAGCCCGGAAGGGGCCGACCGGAGTGTTGGATGTGCCTACCTCGGCCGGGTCATTGCCGACTTTGTCGTTGATGTTGAACACACCTAGCTTCGAGACCATCGTGGGATTTTCGAGCCCGAGGGTGCTCGAAGCGAGCACGAGCGACTTCTGATGCGCACTCAATGCAGCAAAATCAGCAGCGCTGATCGAGAAGTCGGCGCTTGGGAGATGGCAGGTCGAGCACGTGCGGCCGTTGCCGTTGAAGGTCGTCGTGGTGAAGACCTGGAAGCCGAGATTGACGAGCTTCGCGGTAGCAGGATCGATTGCGCGCGCGACGCCGGGCATCAAGGTGGCAAATAAGCTAACAAATACGGCTAGTGTCGTAACTACATGTGCATGCCACGAATTCGGTTGTTTGAGAAGCTTGGCGAGATTCATTTCGGTTCCCCCGTCATCTGTGCCTGAGCTCGCAGCTTTTCCGAAGATATGACGGCCTTGTTTCGACCTGGTTAGTCGGAATCACTTTTAAGCTGTCTAAGCGGGCTACCCATAGCCTTTACCTGCTCCTCGCGTCAAGTGGTTCAGTGCCCAAATCGGAGGCTTTGTTCACAGTTCGCGATGCAAAATGCATCGTTGGTGCGAGCCGTTGACAGGAATGAGAATCAGATGATAATTACTATTATCTAAGAAATGGAACTAAACTGGGTTAATGAAGGGCGCCGCGCCGGATATGCTGCCGAACGGCTGGCCGAATTCGCCGAGCGATGCCGCCAGGGCGGACTGGCGGTCACCCCGCAGCGCCTTGCGATAATTCGCGCACTGTTGGCCTCTGCCGAGCATCCCCGCGCCGATTCGATCTACGCCGAGGTGCGCAAGGAGCATCCGTACATTTCGCTGGCGACCGTGCATCGCACGCTCGAGACTCTGTGCGAGATCGGCGAGGCGCGCAAAGTGACGATGCTGCACGACAGCGCGCGCTACGACGGCAACATCATGCCGCATCATCACGTGGTATGCATCAAATGCCGTCGCATCCGCGACATCGAAATTCCCGAGCTCGACGATTTGCTCAAGGGGCGCTCGGAGTTGGGCGAATTCAAGCTGCTCGGCTCGTCGCTCGAAATCCACGCGCTGTGCGAGGACTGCGCACCGCAAAAGACCAAACGCCGCGCCAAAAGCGCGAGCGGCTGAAACCGCAATACATTGTTCGGCGGCTCAACGGAGATTACCGCCGTTCAGGAGGGCAGGAGAAAAGTGAAATCACTCAAAGGATCAAAGACTCATCAGAATCTCAAGGACGCTTTCGCGGGTGAGAGCCAGGCCAACCGCCGCTACCTCTACTTCGCGAAGGTCGCCGACGTCGAGGGTCAGCCCGAGATCGCGGGCTTGTTCCGCGACACCGCCGAGGGCGAGACCGGCCATGCGCACGGCCATCTCGACTATCTCAAGTCGGTGGGCGATCCCGTGACCGATCAGCCGATTGGCGATTCGCATTCGAACCTGAAGAGCGCCGTGCACGGCGAGACCTACGAGTACACCGACATGTATCCGGGGATGGCCAAGACCGCGCGCGACGAGGGTTACCCCGAGATCGCCGACTGGTTCGAGACGCTGGCCAAGGCCGAGAAGTCGCACGCCGGACGTTTCGCCAAGGCTGCCGACACTCTATAAGCATCGCGAATTCTGAAAGCCCGGGGGTTGCGCGCGTTGGCACGCGATCCCCGGGGCTTCGATTCTCATCCGCCCGCATCTGGCGGTGCCGACCGCCGGTAAATCATCATCATAATGAGTCGTATCGAATCAAAACCGACTGACGGTCTTACCTACAATCTGAATGACCCGGAATACTGGAATCGTGCGGGCCTCGACAAGGAGCTCATGCGCGGCTTCGACATCTGCCAGGGATGCCGCCTGTGCTTCAACCTGTGCCCCTCGTTCCCGGCGCTGTTCGAGGCCGCCGATCGCAACGAGCAGGACGTGCGCGGGCTGACCGAGGCCGAGCGCGAGCGCGTCGTCGATCTTTGCTACGAGTGCAAGCTGTGCGAGGTGAAGTGTCCCTACACTCCGCGCGACGGCCACGAATTCCAGCTCGATTTTCCGGCGCTCCTGATGCGCGCCAAGGCCGTGCGCGCCAGAGAGCGCGGCGTCGGCATGCGCGAGAAGGCGCTCGGCAATCCCGATTTGCTGGGCAAGGTCGGCAGCATGACGCCCCGCGTTGCGAACTGGGGATGCCGGCAGAAGTTTCAGCGCGTGGTGATGGAGAAGCTGCTTGGAATCCATCGCGACAAGAAACTGCCCGATTTCGCGGCCGAGACCTTCGACAAGTGGCTCGCGCGCAATCCTCTTCCGCAGGCGCCCGCTGAGCCTTCGGCGAAGGTCGTGCTTTTTCCGACCTGCTTCGTGAACTACTACAACCCCGGACCCGGCAAGGCCGCGGTCAAGGTGCTCGCGAAAAACGGATGCGACATCAAATGCCCGAAGCAGAACTGCTGCGGGATGCCGGCGCTCGACGGCGGCGACGTGGAGTTCGCGCGCAAGCAGGCGCGCGCCAATATCGATTCGATGCTGCCGTTGGTGCGGCAGGGCTACAAGATCGCCGCGATCAATCCGACCTGCTCGATGACGATGCGCAAGATTTATCCGAACCTGCTGCCGGGCGACGACGTCAAGGAATACGCCGCGGCGATCATCGACACGCACGAGCTGCTCTACCAGGTGCGGCGAGACGGCAAGTTCAGCAAGGACTTTAAGAGCACGCCGGTTAGTATCGCGTACCACGTCCCATGTCATCTGAAGGCGCAGGGCATCGGCTTTCGCTCGCGCGACCTGATGCGCCAGATTCCGGGCGTCCAAATCGCGACGGTCGATGCGTGCACGGCGCACGACGGCACCTGGGCGATGAAGAAGGAGTTCTTCGAGCTCTCGATGAAGTGGGGCGAGAAGGCATTCTCCGGCATGCGCGACGCCGACGCGAAAATCATGGCGACCGATTGTCCGCTCGCCGCGGTGCAGATCGAGCAGGCGACGGGAGTGCGGCCGATTCATCCGGTCGAAGTGCTCGCGCGAGCCTATGACGAGAATGGCTTTCCCGATCGCGTGCCGCCGCCGGCGTCGCCCGAGGAGCGATCAGCATGAAACCGATTTCATTCGACGAGATTCTTTCAGCCGAAAATTATGATCGCGTGCGCGATCTGATTCGCCCGCTTGTCATCCAGGAAAAGAACCGGCGCCGTCTCATCGTCGGCTCGCATATCACGCTGCTTTTCGAAAATCGGCAAACGGCGTGGTACCAAATCGAAGAGATGGTGCGCACCGAGAAGCTCGCGGCGCGCGAGGCGATTCAGCACGAGATCGAGACCTACAACGAGCTGGTGCCGCAGGGCGGCGAGCTGGTCGCGACCATGCTCATCGAATACTCGGAAGTGCGCGAGCGCGACGCGGCGCTGCGGCGGCTGGTCGGCCTCGAAAGGCACATGTGGCTCGTGGTTGATGCCAAGCGTCTTGCGGTCAAGTTCGACGATCGCCAGATGTCAGACGAGCGCGTGAGCTCAGTGCAGTTCGTGCGCTTTCCATTGGACGGTACGAGCGCCGAGCAATTTCATACGCTGGCGCAGGCGGGTAAGGTCAGGATCGAAGTCGATCATCCAAACCTGGCCGCCGAGGCGCCGATCGCAGGCGCGCTCGCAGACGCGCTCAGCGAAGATCTGCGCTGACCAGGTTTTCGTAAGATTCCAGAAATGCGAAGGCCCTCGCGCCATACGGCGCGAGGGCCTTCTTGCTAGCCTGATCCGGCTTGTTTATTTCACGGGACCGCCTCGGCATTCGGAATCGTGAGGCCCCACGGTAAGATCATCTTGCTGAGGTTGGTGTTGCCGCCGATGACTACCGCAGGCGACGCGTTGCCTGACGCGGTAGGAGCGAACTGCTCGAATTGGCCGGTCAACGGGTTGGCCACAAAAATCGCGTCAAGGTAGCCCTTCGCCGAGACGAGGGCAGCAATACCTTCCGGCGAGCGCAGGCCAGTGAGGTCCTTAATATGCGGATTGGAACTCGAAGAGATGACAGTAGGCGTTTCCCCGGAGAATTTGCCGCCCTCAACAAGAACGGTGCAGCCGTTCGCGAAAGTGGCAGGAGTAGTGCCGAAAGGCTGCGCGCAGAAGGGCGCTGTGCTGATGTACGTCGGGATACTGGAGATCGAGCCTCTGCCGACTGGACCGCCCCTTGCGTCAGTCACCAGGAGTTGAGGTCCTGACCCCCCAGTCGCGCCGAACGCGATGTACTGCGGGTCAACGAATTCGCCCAGCCCAGTGAGGCCGCTACCGAGCGGTGCCATCGCTTCAACTATTGTGTCGGGAGTGCCATTAGCCACACCGAAGTCTTCGCTGATGAGTCCGCGTCCGAAAGCAATGCCATTGCCGATTGCTTCTTCCAACTCGGGTTCGTACACGGTGATCGTGCCCGTAGCCGAGTCCACCACGAAGACTGCATGCGTGTAGACCTTGCCATAGTAGCCGATGGGCGCGTTCACGCCGCCCAAGGCTCCACAACCATAATTCGACGTTGGATATCCGGGCACGCAGACCTGAACCGAGCCCTCACCCGGGGAGACCGCGATTCCGACCGGCGCAACGATCCCCGACGTAATGATGGTGCCCGGGTATCTAGCACTGGCCGACGTGTACACTGAAGAGCACGCCTTGATAACTCGAACCGGAATCGGGTACATGACATTCGGAGCCGTAAGCGTAGAACCGTTAGGCACGAACTCCTCGATCGTCCCCGGAACCGGGCAGATATCGATCGACTTGCTGTTACAGACGCCCGGGGCCGTAACGGCGCACGAGGGCGTGCCAAAATCCGCCACCCACAGATCGCCATCGGCGTCCCACGAGACTCCATCGGGGATGTCCGTGCTGGGAGATATTAAGCTTTGAACGGGCCCCTGATTACCGTTAGCAGCGGCAGAGTAAATGTAGGTTGCTCCGCCAACAGCCGCAGTTCCGCCCAGCGCAGTGGCTGAGTTCGAGACCGCAAAGAAGTTGTCGCCGGGGCTGTACTTGATATCCGTGGCGTTGAGCAGTCCGACCGCGCTGCCGTGGAGGTACTGCGTTGGGCCCGAATTTAGTTGGCTTCCGAGTTTGAAGACCTCGATCGATGATAGAGATGCTCCAGTCAGATTCGCTCCCCCGCCGGCGCTGACAATTGCGACCGGGCTGGCGGTTATCTTTGGAGCCGCTGGGGCTGCCAGAACGGACGAGCCCGTTGAAACAATCAGCGCCGTCGCCGCCAGTGTTCCAGCCACTCTGGCAAGAAGCGGCGGCCGGTTCGATACCGGGTGCGCAGACCCGTTTTCGTTTCCTCCGATGGTCACCATATTCAACCTTCCCTGATGCATTCTGTTACCCCCGCCTAATTCACGCGGCCGCTTCAACCTATTTGCATTTCCGCCCCGAGGATTTCGCCGTCATCGCGCGCGAGCCCGCTATCTGCTCGAATCGCCACGTGGTACCCCCGCTGACAGACATATCGGTGGCCTTACCTACACTGATCAGATTGGAAATTCAAGCGGGTAGTAACGGAGCCTTAACTTTGCGCAATCGCGCAACAAGCGCCCAAACCGTTTCACAGAAAATTCAACTTGTCTCAATCCCTTTAGGCTCACAGTGTTTAGGCGTTGGCTAAATGAAGCAAGTTTCTGAATCTCATGGAGAGCGCTGCACGGTTTCGACCGCCCCGCCTTCGCGCTGCTCGAAGTAGCATCTGCCTGTCCCTTCAGCGCTCAAATTCTTTTATCTCCACCCCACCGCATCCGGGATTTTGGTTCTAAACATCAGGCTTTTGAAAATCACCGGCGGCTTACGAGGCTATTGCGAGCAGATGACAGAGACGTGCCGCCTTCTTGACAACGTCTCGTTCAGAATGGTACGAAACGCCCGTTCGTAGGGTTTGACTGGCGGCGCGATTGTGTGTCCGCGCCATCAGTCTGTGAGGGGTTACTACATAACCGCGAGGGCTCCAACTGGCTCGGGGGTGCTTATGCTGAATGGGAAAATGGGACGAGGCGCTCAGTTGCGCCTGCTGTTGATCGGTGCCGCTGCTGCGGCCACCACACTCTGGTCAACGGTCGCGAAAGCAACAATCACGCAGGGTGATTTTTCGGTCTTCGGGTTTTTTGAAACCCGCGAGGGCGGGCAATGGGGTGAAGGCAGCGCCGTCAACAACGGTACGGCGAGCACCTTCGTAACCGGTCCCGGCGGCACCGTCTCGGTAATACCCGGTAAAGCGGCGACGGAGACCGGCGGCAGCTTCGACTTCAACCATTGGGATCTGAACGAAATGCGGCAACTCGCCGACATCCGTCCCGATTACCACATGGTCAAGAACTATAAGCTGCTTGGCCGCTTCGACACGTTGATTCTGAAGGACGCCGACTTCTTCGCTTTCTATCGGCCCTGGTACGACGCCGAAGGGACGCTGAAGAACAAGGGTATCGCAGAGCCCAATCGCGACTTCAGCAATTACACGCATTCGGAACTCCAGCAGGAATATTTCAAGGACGACCTGCGCGAGTACTACGCGCAGCTCAATTTCACCGACAACTTCTCGGCTCGTGTCGGCAAGCAGCAGATCATCTGGTCGGAAGCTGACGCGCTGTCAGGTACCGAAGTTACCAACATCGTTAATGCGACCTGGCACGGCTTCTACGGTGCGGAATCGCCCGAAGACCAGCGCACCAACGTGCAGATGATCAAGTTCAACTACATTCTGCCCGACTTCCTCAAGACGGCGAATAACGAACTTGAAGCGTTCATCATCCCGGGCGACCTCCAGGCGCAGAACGGTCCTGCCGTCAACGTGCAGACTGACTCCCGCAATCCCTGGGTTGTGCCATCGACGCTGACGCTGGGCGGCACGCTCTACAATCAGAACGGCCAGCCCTATCGCGCTCAGTATCTCGGCAACGCCAACCTCGGCTACGCCGGCTCGGGTGGCGGCGGCATGCTGTTGTTTCCCGGTTTCAACTTCGTCGACCTCGCAACCTCGACCGGCAATCCGTTCATGCACATGAGCAAGATGCCGAGCCGTTCGCTGGAGAACAGCGAGTTCGGCTTCCGCGCCTCTTCGCTGCTGCCGATCGGTGACGGTCTCCAGGCAAGCTTCATCTACCTGTACGAGTATCGCGACGAAAACCTGAACGTTAATTGCGCGCAGTGCACCGCGACACAGGCGGTCCAGGCAATGGGCTCGAACGCCGCGGGCATCAACCCGGCCACGGTTATCAAAATCGCTCCGGGCGAGTTCTATATTCCTGGCGCTTACCAGTTCGGCCAGCCGCTGCCCGGTGTGCCGAAGTCGGGTACTTTCGCGGTCCTCGACGAAACCGACTGGCGCCGCAACAATTTCTTCGGCTTGACCGGTACGTACTACGACAAGGCGCTGACCGACATCGTGTACCGCTATGACGTCCTGTGGGAACCGCGCTACGGCGACGTGGGAACCAGCACCAGTCCGGAGGGCTCGGTCACTTCGGAGCGCGCCCGCTTCATCATCGCTGGCGACCGTCCGACCTACATCCCCTGGATCTCGAAGCAGCACACGTTCCTGACCGCGCAGTACGTCAACACCTGGTTCCCGGATCGTCCGACCAACGCGAGTTCGTTTCCGACCGCAGGCAAGTTGCGCGAAGATGGGAACTTCTTTTTCCTGTCGGCCGTCAACTGGCTGATGAACGGTCAGCTCACGTCGGGCAACGTGTTCCAGTGGGATATCGACGACAACGTCGGCGCGGTTGGATCCAGCAACACATTCCGTTACTCGCGCAATATCCTGATGGGCGCGAATACGATCTGGTTCCTCGGCCGCAGCGGTCGTAACACGGATCCGTTCCTGTACAGCCGTTCGCAGCGCACGAACCTGCTCGAGTTCACGCTGACCTACGAAATCTAGTTCCCGGGTTTCTTAGCGAGAGCGGCTGGGGCGAATGCCTCAGCCGCTCTCTTTTTGTCTGGACCACTGGCGTGCCGCGCTTCATGCTCCTAGCATGGTCTCTGACATGGGAGCCGAAATGGATGCAGCCACAGCGAGCGACTGGTATCTCATCCGCACCAAGACCGGCAAGGAGCGCTGGGTCAAGGATCAAATCGCCCCGCTCGCGAACGAGGTCTTCCTGCCGCTTTTGAAGGCGCGCGCACCGCGCTGGGGCCGCATGGCAGAGTCGATAGGCCCGCTGTTCCCGTGCTACCTCTTCGCGCGCTTCAATCTCAAGGAGCGCTATTTCGATATCAAGTACATGGCGGGCGTGCGCGGTATCGTCTCGGCCGGGATGGATCCGCTCGCGGTGCCTGAAACGATCGTTACCGAGATCCGCCGCCGCGGCGTCGACGATATCATCGAGATTCCTGACAAGCCTTTAGGCGCGGGCGAGAAAGTGACGGTGGTTGATGGACCGTTCCGCGGCTTCGAAGCGATCTTCGAGCGCTACCTGTCGGGGACCGAGCGCGTCGCGATCTTGCTGAGCGCCGTCGAAGCAAGCGGCCTGCGGGTGGTTCTCTCCGCCGCCGCCGTCGCTAAGTCAGACTGATTCTTTGAACATCACGCGCAGCTCGATACTGGCGGGCACGCTTGCGCTGGCGATGGTGGTGAGCGCCGGATGTGCGCAAGCGCCCGAAGGATCGAACGCGCCCACTGCCGCGGCCGCCGCGGTGATCGGCCTGTTCATGGGCGACCCGCGCACGATGACTTCGTTTCTCGGCGTCAAGTTCGGCGACTCGCTCGAGCACGTGCAGCGCACGATGCCGAAGGGCGAAGTGAAGAGCGCCCCCTATGGCGCAGACGCATACAGCGTCGAGAACTACGAAGTGGATTCGATCCTATGGGAGCACGTGATCTTCGAGTTCACCGATCGAACCGGGATGCAGCTCGTGATGGCGCGCTTTTCCGCGCCGTCTGCCGACACCGTGTTCGACATGCTGGAGAAGGCGTTCGGTAAGCCCGCCAGGACGCATCAGGGGCCGGGCACATCGGCCTCGAGCCTCGATGCGATGTGGGAGCTGCCGCACGGCGAGCGCATCAGCTTTGACGGTCCAAATCGGCTGGTGGCGGTCGTTGGTCCCGCCGGAGGACCGCTGCGGCAGGACATCGAGCTGTCGCAGACAAACGGGCTGATCTAATCTGGCCAGCCGCCAAATCCATTCGCATCGATGTTCAATCGATCGCTACATCCGAAGAGATGTGCATCGATCGGCAAGAGCCGAATTTTGCCTTGACGCTTGGAGATTTAGCGTGTTAAAGAGAATCATTGAATTTTTGAACGGTACTAGACCAAACAGACCCAACGATAACCTCCACGGGTTTTTCTGTGCGACGACGGCGTGCTATTTATCTGCGTCGGCGTCCTGCTTGAGGCGTCATCTTCGCCTGTCATAGATGGGATGGCGGACGCATATTCGACGCGTACGCTGCGAACAGAGGCATCTGAAAATTCTCACCATCAACATCGACTCCATTGCCCTTTCATTTGATTGATAATGGGCTATGATTGCACCCCGTATTATCAGGCTAGCGGGGAGGAAGGCCGCGCCGAACAGCGCTTGCTTTCTGTAATAATGGGCGAGCTGAGATATCCGAAAGCCCTTCTGATCGCGCTCGCGATCCTCGCGATCGTCATTTTTGGCGGCCGCGCGCGCGCGCAAATGGGCGCATCGGGGATGAGCTCAGGAGGCTACGACGGCTCCGGCGGGGCGAATCCTTCGATGCGTGATCCGCTCTCCAATCCCTTCAACGTCAATCCCACCGACGACGACTCCGACAACCCCAACGGCGCGCCAAACAATCCAAACGGCCGCGGTGCGGCGGCGCTGTGTGCCGATCCAAACGATCCCAATGCTGCGAGCTCCGGTCTGCCGCCATGCGCGCAGCCGGGGACGGCGGGCGAGAACGGCGCGACAGGCATGAACGGATCGGATGACGGCTCATCTTCGGGCGATGAAAACGGCGCCGGCGGCATGGGCAGCAGCTCGCTTCGCGGCATGAGTGGCTACAACAACGGCGGCTTGGGTGGCGCCGGAAGTTCTCTTGGCGGCGGGATGAGCGGTGCAATGGGCAGCGGCCTCGGCCAGCAGTTCGATCGTCAACGCCTGACCACGATGATGCAGCAGCTCGGCATCTCGGCCGACGAGATCGGCAACCTCAAATCGCAAATGGCCTCAGGCGGACTCTCGCCGGATGACATGCAGGAGCTCTGTCTCCATCTCGCCTCGCGTCAAATCGGCCCCAACGATGTCGCCGGGATCGGCCGTGCGCTCGGGCTTTCGTTCACCGACTCTCAGCTCGATCAATTGAAAAGCTGCACGCAGCTCTCCTCGCCCAATGGCGATACCAATACCAACCCGCCGGGCCGGGAGATGGGCATGCAGGTTGGCGCGGGCGGGGCGGGCGGATTCAGCGCACCGCAACAGGTGTCGTCGATCGAGCAAACGTTCAGGGGGCTCGATACCGCGCAAACGCCGGCCGCGCCTTCGACGCGCAACCTTCAGCAATTCGGCTATTCGATTTTTTCACAGCGAGTTTCGACCTTCGCGCCGGTCGCAAACGTGCCCGTGGGCAACGACTACGTCATCGGTCCCGGCGATCAGCTCCGGATGCTGATGTGGGGGCGAATCAACAACACGCTGTCGCTCAACGTCTCGCGCGATGGCTCGGTGATGATTCCTGAGATCGGCCCGCTGCAGGTGGCCGGTCTGACCTTCGAGCAGGCCAAGCATCTCATCGAAGGGCACGCCTCGCAGATAACCGGGGTGCAGGTCGAAGTCACGATGGGCAAGCTCAGGACGATCCAGGTGTTCGTCGTGGGCGAAGTCCAGCAGCCCGGGGCCTACACGGTAAGCTCGCTCTCGCACGTCTCCAACGCGCTGGCGGCCTCGGGCGGAATCACCAAGATCGGCAGCCTCAGGCGCATCGAGCTCCGGCGCGGCAACCAGGTCGCGAAGTCGATCGATCTCTACAATCTGTTACTCAACGGCGACGCGCGCGGTGACGAACAGCTGCAGCCGAGCGACGTAATCTTCGTGCCGGTGATCGGCCCCGTCGCGGGCGTCGCCGGCGACGTGAAGCGGCCCGCGATCTACGAGCTGGCCAGCAACGCCGAGAGCCTCTCCAACGTGTTGCGCCTTGCCGGTGGAATCAGCGCGTTCGGATATTCGCAGCGGGTCCAGGTCGAGCGCGTGGAGAACCACGACAAGCGGATCGCGCTCGATGTCGATCTCGACCAGATGCGCTCGCAGCGCGTTACGGTCCGCGACGGCGACCTGATCAAGGTTTATCCAGTGCTGCCTGAGCAGCACGACGTGGTCGTCGTGCGCGGCAGCGTGAACCGGCCCGGCAAATTCGAGTGGCATCAGGGGATGCGGGTCTCGGATTTGATCGCACAGGCCGAGGGCGTCGCGCCGCATACCTTTTTCAAGTACGCGCTGATCCGCCGCCAGGAGGGCCGTGAGCGCGCGATTCACATGGTGCCGGTCGATCTCGGCGAAGCGCTCGGCGATCATATCGATGGTTCCGACGACGTGGTCCTCAAGCAGCAGGACGAGCTCACGGTATTCAGCGAATCACAGATGAAGTACCTGCCGACCGTGCAGGTCTTCGGTGAGGTGCGCAATCCCGGCTACTACGTCCTGAGCCAGGGCATGCGCGTAAGCGATCTCGTCTACCTCGCGGGCGGGCTCAAGGACGACGCGTATCAGAAGCAGGGTGAGCTCGCGCGCACCGAGGTGATCAACGGATCGCACACGACCCACACCACGATGGACGTGAACCTGCGCGGGGCGCTCGACGGCCTGGTGGAGAGCAATCCACAACTGGTTGCCAATGATCAACTGTTTGTGCAGCGAGCCTCGGATTGGCATCTGCCGTGGGTTGTTCAGGTCCGCGGCCAGGTGGCGCGTCCGGGACCCTATACAATTCATGACGGCGAGCGAATCGCGTCGGTGATCGAGCGCGCCGGCGGTCTGCTTCCCGATGCTTACCTGCCGGCCACCGTGCTGATTCGCCAATCGATCCGCCGCGAACAGCAGCAGCGCCTCGACGAGGCGCGCCATCGCCTGCAGGCCCAGGTCGCGCATCTGCAGATGAATCCGCAACTGCTCCAGGCCTCCACCCAGCAGCCGAATCCGCAAAGCGCCGCGATGCAGGCGCAGACCCTTAACATGGTCGAGCGCGTGCTCGCCGAGACTGAAAGTCAGCAGGCCTCGGGCCGCCTCGTGATCCACATGCGGCCGCTCGACCAGCTCGCTAACTCGCCTGACAATATCGCGCTGGTCGATCAGGATTCGATCGCGATTCCGCGTCGGCCCGCGGCGATCAACGTGCTCGGCCAGGTCTACAATCCGGCCGCAATCGTTTTCCGGCCCGGACTTACGACGCGCGATTACCTCGACCAGGCGGGCGGTCCCAACCAGGACGCCGACAAGGACCACATCATGGTGGTCAAGGCCGACGGCTCGGTGCTGACCGACGACGGAATCAAGCAGAGCAAGCGCTCCTCGATGTTCCCGCTGCTGCCGGTCGTGTCGGGCGGCCTGATGTCGGCGTCGCTCGAGCCTGGCGATACGATCTACGTGCCGGAGAAACTGATCTTCGAAAACAAGATGCAGGAAACCGCGACGATCGCTCAGATCGTCGCCAATGCCGCCACCGGACTCGCGGTGGTAGGCATTCTGGCTTCGAGCCTATGAGGATTTAGCGGCGTGAAGGCCCAGCGAATCAGCGTGGTCGCCACGATTTGGCTTATGCTCTGCGTAAGCGTGGCGGCGGCGCAGGCTGGAGCTCCACGCAACGCCGACGTCGATACCGAGCGGCTGTTCCGCGCCGCCGGCGTTCTCTACGGCCTTGATCCTGATCTTCTGGCCGCGATTGCCCGGGTCGAATCGGCCAACAATCCCGGCGCCGTCTCGCCCAAAGGCGCCGAAGGCTTGATGCAACTGATGCCGGCGACGGCCGAGCGCTTCGGTGTGATGGATTCCTTCGATCCGGTGAGTAATACTGCCGGCGCCGCGCGCTTTATCAACTACCTGCGCCAATGGCGCCTCGAGCACGGGGCGGATGCGCCGCTGACTCTCACCGAGGTGCTCGCGGCCTACAATGCCGGCGTGGGTGCGGTGCAGAAGTACGGCGGGATCCCGCCCTATCCGGAAACCCAGGATTACGTACGCAAGGTCTTGATCGCCTACCTGTTTGGCGATACCCACAGTGAGCTGCGAGAGAAACTGGGAGTAGTGCCGGCGCCGGAGCAGAAACAGCCGGCGAAGAACGCCGCTTCCCATAACTCTGACGCTCTGACCAAGCTGGCGGAGATCAAGCGGCTGCGGGAGGCCGCGCTCGAACGCCAGCAGATCGCCGGACCTGCAGCAGGAGAATCGCATGACGCCAACTAGACATCGGCGCTCCGCGTTGCTGCTCACAGCGTCGTTGCTATTGGCGTCCCTGCTGGCCCTTGGCGCACCGCGCGCCGCGTATGCCTCGACCTATGCCGCCTATCTCCCGCTCGACGATTCGATTTACGACGAGCTCGACACGCTCAACAATATCGGCTTGCTCGAAAGCTACGTCTCCGAAATAAAGCCCATCTCCCGGGTCGAAGCCGCGCGCCTGGTACTCGAAGCGCAGTCGATCGAATCCGAAAGCCAGACCCCCAACGAGCTCGCCGAATCGATTATCAGCGCCCTGCGTGCGCAACTGCCTGAGGAGATCGCCTGGGTTGAGAAGGATCGAGAGGACGATCTGCCTTCGATGATCCATCCGGTCGAGCGCGTCACGGCCTCCTACATCAATTCGCAAGGCCAGCGCCGCGAGATCGAAGGGGTCAGCGGCGGCGGTCTGAACTTCCGCGAAGGCACACCGCTGTTGCCCTACGACAATAACCTTCCGACTTCGTCAGGCAGTAACGAAGCTCTGCTCTGGGACGGATGGGGCGGCTTCGGCGGATTCCTCACTGGCTATGGCGAGGGGTCGCTCGCCGGGCCGATTGGCAGAGAGCCGTCATACGCGAGCCGCGCGCAGTTGCTGATAGGCGCCGCGGTCGTGAGTCTCGGCAATACCGCGATCTCGTTCGGGCGCGAACAAATGTCAGACGGCGTCGGGACGATCGGTGGACTCTCGCAGAGCACTAATGCCGCGCCGTTTCCGGCGCTCCGAGTGCGCAATATACATCCGGGGCATCTGCCGTTTTTCTTCCGCTACCTCGGGCTCGTGCACTACGACGTCTTCATCGGCCAGCTCGATACGGAGCGGACCTTCTCGAGTCCCTGGATCGCCGGCCAGGCGGTGGGATTCCGCACTCTGCCGTGGCTCGATTGGGGCATCACCCACGACATCATGTTCGGCGGCAGCGGCAACAACAATTACAACGCGATGGGCTTCCTCGGTCGCGCCACCGGCTTCGATACCGGTAATCCTCAGGGCGCAAACACCAATTCGCGCTTCGGCATGTATGCCAAGTTCTACGTTCCACAGCTGCGCTACACGCAGTTCTACGGTGAGATTCTTGGCGAAGACTATTTCCAGCCGTTTGGCAACAAGCTTCCGCTCAAGACGCCCTTCAAGGGTCCATCGTACGACGCCGGTATTTATTGTCCCCAGGTGACCAAGGATGCGCGCACCACGTTCGGCATCGAGTGGATCTTGACCGATCGTGAGTATTCGACGCACAACGATTCGCTCTATTGGACCTACGACCAGGCGTTGATGGGTAATGCGCTGGGCCCGGGCGCGTGGAACTTCAACGTCGATGCGGGGCGCTGGGTCACGACCGCGGCCAAGCTCGATCTGAGCCTCTTCTACACCTATCGAGTGCCGCCCACCTTCACCCAGGTGTCGCAGATTGCCGGCTTCGCCAACAAGAACGAGACCAGCTGGGGCTTCGCCTTCGACTTCCTGCATCTGCCGATCGAGATGACGCGTTTTGCCGATACCCTCGGCGAGGTGCGGGCCCGCACCGGCCTGGAATACGTGAGCGACATCAACTACTCGACTCACGACTCGCTGCGCGCTCTGGTCCAGTTGTCTTTTGGCCTGACGCCTTCATGGCCGAGCTTCACGTGGCATTAATCCGCTGATGGATTCGAACGGCAACAGCCGTCACACATCGTATCTCGCCCACGAAGCGCCCGAAGCCGCGGGTCAGCTCAGTGACACGCAGTTTGCTGCGCTTCACCTGCTGTACTACGTGCAGCTGCTGTGGTCGCGATGGCTCTTGATCGTGGCCGCGACCGTCGCCGCCGGCCTCGGTTACGGACTCGTCACTAAATTCGTGCTGGTCAAGTTTTATCGCGCGCAGGCCGTGATCGCACCGATCTCGTCGTCGGGCGGGCTTGGTTCGATGTCGGGTGCGGGCGACATGATGGACAGTATGGGCGGCGGGTTGATGTCGCTCTTCAATCTCGCAAGCGGCGGCGACAGCGCCAGCGTCGCCGAGCGCTACCTGTCGATCATGAACAGCTACGCCTTCACGACTGAGCTCATCAAGCGCTACCATCTCGAGCGCAAGATTGTCGATTCCAACAGCAAGAACGCACCGACCGTCACGCGCTGGCAAATGCATCGCGCGCTGCTGAGCCGCTTCTCTGCCGAGTACAACTATCGCAGCGGCAACCTCGAGCTTTACTTCCAGGATCCCAATCCCGACGACGCTCAGCGAATTCTCGGCTACTACCTCGACAACCTGCGCGACAAGCTCCGCAACGAGGAAGTGCAAAGCGCATCGGCCGCGGCGATTTCGCTTCAGGATGAAATCCGCAAGACCTCCGACGCCCTTCTGCAGACGCAACTCTACGAGTTGATGGCGCGGCAGGTGCAGCGCGAGAAAGTCGCTCAAGTGCAGGCCGACTTCGCCTTCAAGGTGATAGAGCCTCCGGTCGTGCCCGACAACTATTATGCGCCGAGTGCCCGCAAAAACGCGGTCGTCGCGTCAGCGCTCACCTTCACGCTCCTGTGCGGATGGTTTATCGCATCGGATTTCGTCAAGCGCGCGCGCACGCGCCTCGCGGATATCCAGCAAGCCGAGCCCGTCCCGCAGCCGCAGCCATCCGAGCCGCAGAGCGGCGAGGTTGCCGAGAGTTCTGCGCGCTCTGTGCGCACGCTGAGACCGCGGACCTGAGCGCCGCCTGGACGGCGCACTGCGATCTGAATCACTGCGTCGTCTTCTTCGCATCCCCAGCATTGTTCGGATCACGTCAGAAGGCGCAAATCGCCAATGCGCTCGCCGGAAGCGCCAACTCCTTCCTGCGTGCGATGCGCAAGTGCGTCTGGCCCGCGCTGCTTCCCGAGGCGCCCGAACGCGTCTGTATCTACCGCATCGGCAATATCGGTGACACGGCGTGTGCTATACCCGCACTCGATGTCATCCGGCGGGCGTTCCCGCGCGCTCGTCTCACGATGGTCACGTCGCCGGGCTCGCCCGGGATGCCGGGCGCTCGCGAGCTGCTGGCAAATGCGGGGCTAGTTGATGAAATCATAGTCTATTACCCGAGCGAGCTTGCGGATCTTCACGGCAAACTCAGATTCATGGGCGAGATGCGCGCGCGGCGCTTCGATCTCTGGATCGAACTGCCCGTAGTCGCGGCCAACTTCCCCACCTTGCTCCGCAATATGATCGCGGCGCGCGCCGCCGGAGCCGCCTTCGGATGCGGCTGGCGCTACGCGGGGTTGCGTCTTTTCAAGCAGGCTCAATCCGCGGAACTCGAGTTTCCCGGCGAAGTCGATCGCCTGCTGGCCCTGCTGCGCGAGCAAGGATTCGCCGCGGGCGCGCCTCGGTTCCCGCTGGCGCTATCGAGCGTCGAAGGCGACGCCATCACCAGGATTCTCAACGACGCAGCGAGCGCATCGCGGCCGCTCGCGGCGCTCGCACCGGGGGCAAAGGCCTCGCCGAACAAATGGCCCGCTGAGCGTTTTGCCGAAGTCGGCCGTGCGCTAACCGCGCGCGGTCTCGGCGTCGCAATCCTGGGCGGTCAACCGGACTCTTCGCTTTGCGAGGATATCGCGGACGCGATCGGCACTGCTGCTTTCAACCTCGCGGGCCGCACCTCGGTCCGCGAGTCATGCGAGTTGCTCAGCCGAGCGGCGCTTCTCGTTTGCAACGACTCGGGCGTGCAGCACCTGGCTGCCGCTGTCGGTACGCCGTGTGTGGCGCTTTTTTCGTGCCGCGATTTTCGCGGCAAATGGTGGCCGCATGGCGCGCAGCACGTTGTGCTCCGCAAGCAGGTCGATTGCCACACCTGTCTGCTCGACACCTGCCCGCGCGACAATCTGTGCATCAACCTGATCGAAGTGCGCGAGGTCGTCGAAGCCGTCGATCAAATCCTCGCCCGCTCATTCACCCGCCAAGCTGCGTCCATCGGGCGCTCCAGATGATCGATCGCCGCTACAAGATCGCGGTCCTCTCCACGCATCCGATTCAGTACCAGGTCCCGCTCTTTCGCCGGCTCGCCGCCGATCCCGCGATCGATTTGCAGGTGTTCTTCTTCAGCGACCATTCGGTGAGCGGCGCCAACGATGCCGGGTTCGGGGTTCGCGTCAAATGGGATGTCCCGCTGCTCGACGGCTACCGCTACGAGTTCCTGCCCAGTGTCGGCGCGCGCGATGTCCTCACTTTCTGGCGGCCCTTCAGCTACGGCCTCGCGCGGCGCCTGCGCGAAGGCGCTTACGATGCACTCTGGGTGCACGGTTATGGTCATCGCGGGCTGCTCGCCGCGATCGCGGCCGCGCGAATGAGTGGGATGCGCCTGCTGCTGCGCGGCGATTCGCAACTGGGCGACGATCCACGTAATCCGACGAAGCTATGGCTCAAGCGCGCGATGATTCCGCGCCTCTTCCAGCAGTTCGACGGCTTCCTCGCGATCGGCACGCTCAACCGCGAATACTACCTGCGTTACGGTGTCGCGCCCGAGCGAATCTTCATGATGCCCTATGCCGTGGACAACGCCTTTTTTCGCGAGCGTGCCGAGCACGCCCATCGCGTGCGCGAGGAGTTCCGCGCCGCGCTCGGCCTCGCGCCGGAACGACCCGTAGTCCTCTACGCGTCGAAGCTCCAGGCGCATAAACGTCCGATGGACTTGCTCGCGGCTCACGCGCGTCTCCTGCGCGGCCAGGGCGACGGTCCGCATCCATATCTGCTCTTCGTCGGCGACGGTGAAGAGCGCGCCGCGCTCGAGACTCGCGCTGCAGAGCTGCCGGGCGAGTCGGTGCGCTTGCTCGGCTTCCGCAATCAGACCGAACTGCCCGCGCTGTTCGATCTTGCCGACCTCTTCGTGCTGCCTTCGGAGCGCGAGCCCTGGGGGCTCGTCCTCAACGAGGCGATGAACGCCGCCTGCCCGCTGGTTGTGAGCGATCACGTCGGCGCCGCGCCCGATCTGGTCGCCAACGGCGTCAACGGGTTCGTTTACCCCTGCGGCGATATCGCCGCGCTGGCCGATCGAATCTCAAAGGTGATCGAAAATCGCGAGCGCGCGGAGCAGATGGGCCGCGCCTCGCTCGAGCGCGTCGCGCAATTCGATTTCGAGGCCGACGCCGATGGCCTCTTCGCTGCGATGGACACGTTGACCAACAACGCGCGCCGCGCCGCGGCGTAGGCCGCGCGACTTCATGAACCGCCTGGAAAAAATCGCGATCTCGGTCCGTCATACGCCGGGCCTCGACAATGCGGAATGGTTGTGGCGCCGCGTCCGGCCCGCTTACGATCGAATGCTTCGGAGGTTGGGGTCGCACAAGGGCCTTGAGCGCACGATCAACGGCGTCGATCGAATTCGCCTGAGCCCTCTCTCACGCGGGTTCGTCGACGAGAACTACGAACCGCAGGTTTGGAATCGCGTGATGCGCGAAGTGCGGCCGGGCGACCGAATCGCGGAAGTTGGCGCCCATATTGGTCTCTACTCGCTGGCCTTCGCGCGCCGCGCCGCTGCCGGCGGTCACGTCGTGGCGTTCGAACCAGAGCCCGACAATGCGCAGACGCTCGAAGCGAACATCGCGGTGAACGGCTGGCAGGATCGGATCACCGTCGTCCGCGCCGCCGTCGGAGATCGCTGCGCCAGCGTGCGGTTTGCCGCCAACTTTGGATGCGAAAGCCATGTGCTTCGCGGCGATGAAGCATCGCAATCCGCGCTCGAGGTTCCGATGGTTACGCTCGACAGCTATTTCCCCGACGCAAAAATCGACCTGCTGAAGATCGATGTCGAGGGCTTCGAAGAACTCGTTCTGCGCGGTGGATTGTCGCTGCTGGCGGATAAACGTCGCCGCCCGCGGCTGATTCTCATCGAAGTGCATCCATTCGCATGGGAAGCCGTGGGCACCAGCAGTGATTCCCTCCTCGGACGCCTGCGCGAATGCGGTTACGGCGTCGAAACCGTAGCTGGAATCGCTGTCACGCGGATCGTTGACTATGGCCACGTCGTTGCCATCCCAGGCTGAAGGAATCGCAAGCTCCGTCGCTGCTGTCCGATCGGCGAAGCCCGCGCTGCTGATGGCGGTTTACGCAAACGCCGACGTCTACGTCCCGACGGTCGCGGCGGCGCATATACTCGCGCACCAGTTCAGCCTCACGATCGTGTCGCGTAATTCAGACGAATCGTATCTGGATTGGCCTGCGGGTATTGAGGTTGAGCGAATCGGACCGCCGGTGCCGATGCGCCAGCTCGAAACTGCGAGTCCCCTCAGCAAGGCGCGAGAGTTCCTGCGCTACCTGGGAGAGCTGCGCCGCGCGTCATCGCGCCTCGCGCCCGCGATTTTTTACGCCTACGATCCGATCGCGCTGGCCGCGGTCATGATGATCCGCAGCAAAGGCCCGGTGATTTTCCAGTGTCATGATGCGCCTGCGCTTGAGAAACTTCCCTTGCGTTCGCTTCAAACCTGGCTCATCAAATACGCACTCAGGCGCACCAGTGATGCGGCGGTAGTCGTGTTTCCTGAGAAGAACCGGGCGGCCTACTGGCTGCACGCGGCTGGCGACAGGCGCGCGGCGATCATCGTGCCCAACGGCGCGCCGCGCGATTTCTTCCAGCCCGACAGCGACTGGTGCGATCTCGCCGCGCAACGCTGGACGGCCCGCCGCGTTTTCTACCTGTCGTCGATGGGATCGGAAAACGGTCAACTCGAAGCTATCGATGCCTGCGCGACCGCCGGAGTCCCTCTCGACCTGGCGGGCCGCTCGTCGCCGGAGTTTCGCGCGAGCCTGGAAAAGCGCGTAGCCACCAACGATCCGGCCGAGCGGATTCGAATCCACGGCAGAGTCGATGATGCTACACGGATGCGGCTCTTGCGCGACGCCGCGGTCGGTCTGCTTCTTTACAAGCCGGTTTCCAAGAACTGGGAATTCTCCGGCTCCGCTTCGACGAAGTTATTTGAGTACGGCGCAGCCGGACTGCCCGTTATCGTGCCCGATCGACGGAGTTATCGGGAATTCCTGGATGGCGAAGAATGGATTGCGTTCGTTGATATCGATGATCCTCGTTCGATTGCCGCCGGAATTAATTCGATTCTTGCCGATCGCGACCGCTATGTGACGATGAGCCGCGCGGCGCGCGCCGCTCACGAGAATCGGCTCAACTATGAGTTACTCTTCGAGCCCGTGCGCGCCCGCATAGCGGAGCTTACAAACCTCAACGGCCGCGCGTGAGCGGCGGATGCGTCACCAATACGAGCCGTTTTCCTGTAGCAGATACTTCGGCGGCCGCTCCTCGGCTGATGGCCGAGTCCACGAATCGTTGCGCACCGCATTGATGAAGCCATTTGATTCCCAGCGCGCGCCCAGGATCCCAAACATCAACTGCGTCGCGCCGCCAAGATGAATCGCAAAAGCGCCCAGCGACCTGGCGTGCATCGCGAGCGGAATCGACCACGCACCCGCGCCGATGAGCGCAACATCGAACGGCACGAGCGCCATTTGTTGTTTCAGCGCGTCCAGCGCTTCGAACCAGTCCGGGTACTCGGGTCGATCGATAAGCCCCGCGAGCTGTGGGCATCGCACGACGCGCAGATCGAACTCCGGCAGCACATCGGGCTTGGCGGCCCACACTTCGCGTCGACGCCGGTACTGGGACTGAATCGATTTCTCGAACGGACTGACCACGACCACCCGTTTGCCGGCCAGCCGCGCACTCCACGGACGCTGATGATAGTAGGGTTCCAGCGCCGTCAATTCGCACATCAGCGCCCGAGGTGCAAAGCGGCGGCGCAGGGCCGCTTCGCCGAAGTTGTACCACACGGCGAGCAAGTCGATGCCGCCAAGAGTGTTGAGATACTCGCGGCAGAAGCGCGAGAGCGTCGGCGCATCGGGCGGATAGATCCCCGACGAGACGTGCGCCCACCACGCGTAGTGACCGAAATTGTCACACTGGCCGTTATGATCGCGGCGCCGCAGGTAGACGCGCGCGAGCTTCATTTCCGTGGCGCCGATTTTGCCCGCCACGCCTGGCCGATCAATCATCGCCGCAATTCGATCGTTACCCGCCTGCGCGCCGAGAATATCCGCGCCGAGGTACTTGGCACGCTCGATCAGGAAGCGGTGCCGCGCGATAGGACGAACTGCGGCCTTGAGTCGATCGAGCAGCGTGGTCTGCGCCATTGCCGAGCACCAGGAAGCGCCAACTTTAACATCGCGGCGCGCGATAACAGAATGCGCGCACGCCGCGCCGCCTGAGATGCGAATTCTCTACACCGAGACCACCGAATACCTGCCCTCGAGCGCGCACTTTCTCGAAGCGCTGAGCGCCCGCGCCGCGACGGGAAGCATCGAGCTCGGGTTCCTCGACGAAGCCAGGTACCTGCCGGCCAACGCAACGATCGCCGGCCGGATTGCGCGCCGTATCGTGGGCCGCCCACTGCGCGGCTATGGCGAGATCAATCGTGCTCTGCTCGAAATGGCCGAGCGGTTGCGTCCCGAAATCGCGTTGATCGCAAAGGGCGCATTCTTCACGCCCGCGACTCTGCGCGCACTCAAGGCCGCCGGTGCGACGCTCGTCAACTATGCTGCCGACGATCCCTTCAACCCTGCGAGCGGTTCACGCGACCTGACCGAATCGATACCGCTCTTCGATCTCTACCTCTGCGCCCGGCGCGCCATGATTGCCGACGTTGAACGCGCCGGGTGTCCGCACACGGCCTACATCATGTTTGGCTATAAACCGGAGGTTCATTTTCCCGAGCCTCTCGCCAATGCCGAGGAGCGGGCGCGATTCGAATCTGACGTGGTGTTTATCGGCGGATGCGACCCGGATCGCGCGCCTTACTTCGAGCGCTTGGTCCGCGAGCTTCCCCAGCTTCGGATTCACTTACACGGCGGATACTTCGATCGCTATCCTGCGCTGAAGCCGCGTTGGCGCGGCCTCGTTTCTGGCGCCGATTATCGCAAGGCCATCAGCGGGGCGAAAATCGTGCTCAACCTCGTGCGCCGGGCCAATCGCGACGATCACGTGATGCGCACGTTCGAGGTGCCGGCCTGCGGCGGTTTCATGCTCGCCGAGCGCACCGCGACTCATGAGCAACTGTTCGAGGAGAACCGCGAGGCGGTGTTTTTCGACACCGCCGACGACATGGTCGCCAGGATCCGCGAATGGCTGGGCAGGGACGAACAGCGCCGGCAGATCGCCGCCGCCGGTCACGACAAGGTCGTGCAGGGGCATCACTCGTACGCCGACCGCCTCGACCAGATTCTCGCTCAGGCTCTTCGCCTGCGCGCGGACAAGCACCATCTCGAGGCGGGCGCATCGCCGGATCAGCCATCGTGAGCGCAGCTCCAAAAATCGCAAATCAATCGGAAAGTCTGCTGGCGATCGACTGGTACGGCCTCGCGTGCGGCGAGGGCGCGCGCCGCTTCACCCTCGGTGCGGGGGCAAAGCTCGTTGTCATTGCCGCGGCGTTGATCACCGCGTTGAATTTCTACGCGCCTGCGTCTCCGACCTTCATGGAGCGATTGCTGGCCTCGGCGATTATTCTGGCCTGCTTCGCGCCGACCTTGCTGTGGATGAATCGGACCGATCGCGCGATCCCGTTTCTGCCATTCGTCATGGTGTTTTTCGCGTTCACTTATGCCGTTCCGGTTTTCCTGCTGCGCAGGTTCTCGACCGAAGTATTCAGAGATCCCGAAACGCCCCATGACGTAACGTTAGCGCTTGCTTACTCGTTGCTCGGATTGATGTGCCTGTATGCCGGATACTACGGAATCGTCGGCCGCGCCGTCTCCGATATCCTGCCGCGCATAAACCTTCGCTGGCGCGATCCACGCGCGGTCAAGTTCGTGAGCCTGGCGCTGACATTGCTGGGGCTGGTGACTTCAGCGTCTCACGCCGAGAATCATGTACCCGAGCAGTTGGCTCTGATCCTGAGCTACGTCGGCGATTTCTCCCTGATCGGAATCTGCGCACTGGTCGCGCTGCAACTGACCGGAAACCTCGACCGTGTCACGTCAATCCTGATTTGGGGCGTGTTCGTTCCGACGCGGTTTTTCGCGGGCCTCGGCGGCGCCGCGCTGGCGTCCGCGATGGGCATCGGAATCATGATTCTCGTCATCTACGCGACCGTTCGGCGCAGGATTCCATGGACGATCTTCGCCCTGGGTATCGCGGTGGTCTTTGTGCTTCGCCCGATCGAGATTCCCTACCGCATCATGACCGGCAAGGGCGGCCCTCTCGCAGATGCGTCATTAGTCGAAAAAATCGGGGGTCTCGGTGACTTGCTCTATCGTGCGACGGTCGGAGGCATCGTTCCGGCGCCGGTGTTCATCGAGGCCTGCTCGAACCGCCTCGCGCAGTTCACGATTTTCGCTTCCGTCATCCATAACACTCCCGGTCGCGTTCCCTATTGGGAGGGCGAATCGTACGCTCCCCTGCTCACCAAGCTGATTCCCCGGCTCATCATGCCCGACAAGCCCGAGGAGATTAGCGGGCAGACCTTTGGACATCGCTACGGCCTGATCTCGAACTCGAATACCAACACGTCGGTGAATCTCCCCCAGTTGGTCGAGTGCTATGCGAATTTCGGCGTTCCCGGAGTGATCGTTGGAATGTTTCTGATCGGGCTTTTGTACCGGATGATCATTGCGATCTACGTGCATCCGCGAATGGGCCTGGGCGCGATGATCGGCGCGGTTTACGTCACGTCGCGAATTTTCGATATCGGGTCGGCCGCCTCGATGGTATTGGGCGGAATCCCATTCGACATGCTCGCAATGGCGATCTTCCACCTTGCGGTCGAAGTTCTCGAGATCGACGCGCGCGCGTTTATGCCCAGCGAGCGATCTGCGTAGCCGCGTGCCGATGAACGCCCGGCTCAAGATATTGCAGGTCACACCCTGGTTTCATCCCTCGACCAGGTACGGCGGAATTGTGGAGACTGCCTATCAACTCAGCCGCCATGCCGCCGCGGCGGGCGCCGCGGTGCGGGTGCTTACGACCGACGCTGATGGGCCGCAATCGCTCTCACGCGACGAGATGATCTCGATCGCTCGCGCCGGCAACTTCGAAGTAACCTGTTGTCATCGTGTCGCCAGGCAATCGGTCTCACCCGGGATGCTGCGCAGGTTGGCAAGCGAAGCCAGGTGGGCCGACGTGATCCATCTGCACGCCGCGTATTCGTTTCCGACCCTTCCAACGATGCTGGCCGCGCGACTCGCAGGGCGTCCCCTGGTGTGGATGCCGCACGGCGCGCTGCAACGATGGAGCGGCACCAGGCGGCGCAGCTTCAAGGCGATCTGGGAGAGCGCCTGCAAAGCCGCCGCTCCCGCGAACCTTGTGATCCACGTAACTTCGGCGGACGAGGCCCGGCAATCTCAGTCGCGTTTCCCGGGCGCCACCGCGGCAATCATTCCGAACGGTGTCGAGATTCCTGCCTCGATCCCTGCCCGGGCGCGCGCTGCGCAGTTGCGTCTCGGCTATATGGGGCGGCTCAACGAGATCAAGGCTATCGACAATCTCATCGCGGCCTGCGGCCTGATCCGCGATCGTGCGCGCGTTCCTTTCGAACTGCGGATCGCGGGGACCGGCGAGCCCGCATACGAGGAATTCCTGCGGCAGAAAATTAATGCGCTTGGCATCGCGAATCAGGTTACTCTCGCCGGTGAGATACGCGGCGCTGCCAAGTCTGATTTCTTTGCGCGCTCCGATGTGATTGTGCTGCCGTCGCATACCGAGAACTTTGGGATCGTCGTCGCCGAGGCGCTCGCCCACGGCCTTCCGGTCATCGCCAGCCGCGGCACGCCGTGGCAGGAGCTCGCGACTCGCGCGTGCGGCCTTTGGGTTGCCAACGATCCGCAATCGCTCGCCGGCGCAATCGAGCGCATCGCGTCGATGCCGCTGGAGGAGATGGGCGAGAACGGCAGGCGCTGGATGAGCGAGCGATATTCCTGGCAGCGTGTGACCGACGACTTGTTCGATCTTTATAACAGGATGATTACTCGAAGCCCGGGCGTTACACTGGCAGTCGCGGACTGAGCGCCATGCTGATCATCGGCATAAACGCCTACCACGGCGACGCCAGCGCGGCCGCGATCGTTGACGGCCAACTCGTCGCTGCCGTGGAAGAGGAGCGGTTCAGCCGGATCAAGCACTCCGCCGGCTTTCCCGCCGCGGCGTTGCGCTCCGTGCTGGCCGCGTCGGGAGCTACGCCGCGCGATATCGACATGATCGCGGTGGCGCGCGATCCGTGGGCGCGCATCCTCGCCAAGGCGTGGCGTGCGCTCAGGATGCCGGCCCTGGCGCGCGAGCGTCTGAGCGTTCGCGGCCGCTTCTCCTCGATCGGCGCCGAGGTGGCGCGGGTGCTCGAACTCGACTCCGAGCCCACTGTCGCTCGTGTCGAACATCACATGGGTCATCTCGCCAGCGCCTTCCTGGTCTCGCCGTTCGATGAAGCCGCGGTTTACTCGATCGACGGGCTCGGCGATTTCGCGAGCGCGATGTGGGGCGTCGGGCGCGGCAGCACGATCACGCCGATGGGCGCGATCACCTTTCCGCATTCGCTCGGGCTCTTCTACACCGCGCTCACCCAGTATCTCGGCTTTCCCAAGTACGGCGACGAGTACAAGGTGATGGGACTTGCATCGTACGGCGAGCCCGAGCTGCTCGACGAATTTCGCCGCGTGGTGATCGCCGATTCTGATACCATGGATTTCCGGCTCGCACCCGAGTATTTCACGCATCCACAGGGCGAAGCGGCTATGACCTGGGACGAGGGCGAGCCGAGAGTGGGGCGGCTCTTCTCGGATTATCTCGTCGAGTGGCTCGGGGCGCCGCGCGATCCTGCCGCGCCGGTTGAAAAGAAGCACATGGCGATCGCGTCGTCGATTCAGCGCCGGCTCGAAGAGGTCGTGCTTGATCGTCTGCGCACGCTTCGGCGCGCCACCGGGATGCGCAAGCTTTGTCTCGCCGGCGGCGTCGCCTTTAACTGCGTCGTCAATGGCAAAATCCTCGAGCAAACCGGCTTCGACGATATCTATATTCAGTCGGCGGCCGGCGATGCGGGCCTCGCGATCGGCGCCGCGATGTATCAAGCGCACAAGAACGGCGCGCGGCGCGACTTCGTGATGAATGATTCTTACTGGGGCCCCGAATTTAACGACGCGCAGATCGCCGTGCTGCTCGAGGCGCGCGCCAGCGAAATCTCGCGCGAGCGCTGCGAAGTTCGCCACGTTGATAACGAACAGGAGCTGTGCCGCACCACGGCCGCGGCGATCGCCGATGGCAAAGTGATCGGCTGGTTCCAGGGAAGGATGGAATGGGGTCCGCGCGCGCTTGGTAACCGCAGCATCCTCGCCGACCCGCGGCGCGCGGAGATGCGCGACATTCTCAATGCCAAGATCAAGCGCCGCGAGATGTTCCGGCCGTTCGCGCCCTCGATTGTCGAGGAGGCAACCGCCGAGTACTTTACTCAGTCCTATCCATCGCCCTTTATGCTGATGGCCTACGACGTCCGTGCCGAGAAACGATCCATCATACCGGCGACGACGCATGTCGACGGCACCGGGCGTCTGCAGACCGTGAACCGTGAGCAGAACCCGCTCTATCATGCGCTGATCGGCGAGTTCGGCCGCCAAACCGGCGTTCCGATTCTCCTTAACACTTCGTTTAATGAGAATGAACCGGTAGTGTGCAAGCCGGAGGAGGCGCTGGATTGCTTTCTGCGGACCAGGATGGATCTGCTGGTGATGGGTAATTACACGGTGCGGCGCGCCGGGACTGAGGAGCATCGGCCGCACGCCTGAGACGGCATCGCCGTGATTGTGAATCGCTAAGGAGCCGCGCTCCGGGGAATTTTTACGCGACTACTATTTCTGAATCGCTCGTTCTGGCCTGATATCGAGGCGACCGGTCAATTCCTGACCGAGTTGTGCGAGGACCTGTCTCTGGCCCACGAGATCACGTTTATCGCCGGGCCGTCGTATCACGTCGGCGAGCGCGCGCGCCGCTTATGGACGCGGGAAAGGATGGGCCGCGTCACCATCATCAGAACCTGGGGCACGCGCCTGCCCAAGCAGCGCCTGCCGCTCAGGCTCACCAACCTCGCGACCTATTTTGCGCTCGCGACGATTGCCGCGATGCGACTCGAGCGCCCTGACATCATTGTCGCGGAAACCGATCCGCCGCTGCTGGGAGCGCTGGGCGCGATCCTCAAGCGGCGCTGGCAATGCCGGCTCGTGTACAACGTTCGCGATCTCTACCCGGACATCGCGCACGCCATCGGCGGAGTAAAGAATCCGCTCCTGCTGAGTCTGCTCGAACGCGGCAATCGCCTGGCTTTCGATCGCGCCGACCGCGTCGTCGTCATCGGCCATGATATGCGCGCGCGAGTGCTCGCCAAGGGCGTGCCCGAAGATCGCACGGTCGTGGTCCCGGACTGGGTCGACTGCGAGCGAATCCGTCCCCTGGCGAGCAATCCCTTCCGCGCCCAGTTCGGCGACAAGTTCGTCGTGATGTATTCGGGCAATCTCGGGCTCTCGCAGCAACTCGACACGGTGCTCCAAGCGGCCGAGATTCTCCGCGACGATCAGCGAATCGTGTTCGCCCTGATCGGCGAGGGTGCGAACAAGAAAGCGCTGATGCAGCATGCCGCGGCGCGCGCCTTGGTCAACATCATGTTTATGCCGTATCAACCGAAGGACAAGCTCGCCGAATCGCTCGGCGCCGCCGACCTCCACCTGATCCCGCTCGCGCCCGGCACCGCCGGATGTCTCGTGCCCAGCAAGATCTACGCGATCCTCGCCGCCGGCCGGCCCTTCGTTGCGATGATGGATGAAACGGCCGAGGTCGCTCGAATCGCCCGCGAAGAAGCCGTGGGCTTCGTGATTCGCCCTGGCGACGCGCGCGCTCTGGCGAGCGCAATCGGTGACGCGATCGATCGGCCCGAAATCCTGCGCCAGATGGGCGCGCGCGCCCGACGTGTCGCCGTGGATCGCTTCGATCGCCACAAGGTTACTCGCGAGTTCGATGCGATGTTGACGCGCGTCGCCGTGGGCCCCGCCTAGCAGAAGCGCGGGCGCCCAACCCGCGCCTGTTCCCACCCATGAGTCTCCTTGTCATGCCTCTCCTCGGAGTGCCGCTGGTGGCGTTGCTGCTCAGCGTGGCGCTGGTCGCTCCGGCGCGTGCGATCGGTCTGCACTACAGCATCACCGCGCGCCGCAGCATGGCGGCGCCCGACGAGCGGGTCGCAGTTTTCGGTGGCGTGGCGATCGTCGGCGCGATCCTGCTCTCGCTCGGCGTGTTCGGCGCACTGCCGCGATGGCTCGGGCTGAGTGTCGCGGCGCTCTGGATGATTGGCGTCGTCGATGACGCGCACGAGCTGAGGCCCTATCAGAAGCTGCTCGGTCAGATTGTAGTGGCAGCAGGAGTCGCGCTCGCGCTGCCGCGATTTCATTTCACCCCGTGGTTCGCAGCCGACCTTGCGCTCGAGATTTTCTGGCTCGTCGGAACCAGCAACGCCTTCAACCTGATCGACGGTATCGACGGCCTGTCGAGCGGCACGGGGATCGTCGCGGCACTCGCGATGGCGGCGACCGGGCTGCTGCACCACAACATCGCCCTCACACTCGAGGGTCTGGCGGTCGCGGGCGGGCTCGCCGGGTTTCTGTGGTTTAATTTCCCGCCGGCGTCAATTTTCATGGGCGATTCGGGGGCGCTCGCGGTCGGGATGTTGCTTGGCGCGATGGCGCTGCAAGGGGGCGCGCTCGCGACCAACTCGCGGGTCACCAAGTACGCTTTTCCGATCCTTGTGATGCTGATGCCGCTGCTCGACACGCTCATCGTCAGCGTCAGCCGTTTCGCGACGCAAAATCCAATTTCACGGCGCGGCGTCGATCATTCGCATCATCGGCTGATCGCGCTGGGCCTCTCGGATCGCGCGACTGACGCCGTGTGCTGGAGCGTGGCCCTGTTCGGCGCGGTGATGGCACTCGTCGCGGTGCTGCTGCCGCATGTGTACCTGGTGACGATGCTGCCGCTGATCGCGGTTGCAGTGGCGATGCTCGCGGTCTTCATGATCGATCTTACCTTCGAGATCCTGCCACCGGTGATGGTGCATAGCCGAGTGCGGGGTGCGGCGCGCTTCCTGCTGAGCTTCAGCTACAAGCGCCGAATCGCCGAGGCGTTCCTCGATTCGACGCTGATCGCGGCGGCGTTCTTCTTCGGCTCGATGCTGCGCTACAACTTTCACATCCTGGATTGGCAGGCGCGCGAGCTTATGCGGAGCATGCCGGCGGTGTGGCTCGCGACTTACGGCGCGTTCGCGCTCGCCGGTATCTACCGCGGAATCTGGCGCTACACGGGCCTGTCGGACGGAATGCGTTTCGCGAACGGTGCGATTCTCGCCGCGATCTTCCTGCTCATCCTGTCGAAGGTGATGCCGGTGATGATCTCGGGATCGATTCTGGTGCTGTTCGCGGTCCTGCTTTTCAACTTGCTCGTGATAACGCGCTCGTCTTTCCAGTTGATCCGCAACGGTCTGCTGCGGCTGGCGGCCGGCGAGCGCGTGCTTGTCGTTGGCACGGGCCGCGCCGGCGGAACGGCGCTCGGATACCTGGGATCGGATCGCCCGCGCGGTTTCCGGGTCGTCGGGTTCCTCGATGAAGACCTGCCGACACACAGGGATCGCGTGCCGGGACACATGGTGCTGGGCAAGATTGCGGATCTGCCCGAGGTTTATCAGACCTCGCCGTTCGATCGGATTTTGCTCGCCAGCGATTCGATCTCGGCGGATGGTCTCGCGGCGATTCGTGATTTCGCGACGCCGCGTGGCATCGCGCTGCATCGCTTCTCGATTCGCATGGACGATGTTGCCTGTGATGCGACAGCAGCGCCCGCACTCTCAATCGCAAATCCGGGCGCCAGCTCGGCGCGAACCTGACTTCGATGGCGAGCGCGACCGCGACATACCGAAACCTCGGGTCATTGAGCAAAGCCCAAGGGCGAACTGCGAGCGTCAGCTTGCGGCTCGTCGCGGCGCTCGTCACGGTGAACGCGCTCTGGATCGTATGGGCCAACCGCTTCCTGCCATTGTCGGACTATCCCGACTACGTCTACGAAGGCTGGATCCTCTCGCAGAAAATGCGGGGCGTGCAGTTCAAGCACTACTTGATCAAGCACTACGCCTTCACCCACGCCGCGGTGCCGCTACTGTGCAGTCTGCTCAACTTCGTAGTGAGCCCGGAGACCTCGGCGAAGATCGTGCTGAGCCTCGCGATCGTCATGTTCGTCGCGGGCAGCGCATACATGTTGGGAGCTTGCGGCGCGACCGAGCATAGCCAGTTTTTCTACATACCGCTGTTGTATGTATTCAATTCGTGGTTCTTCTGGGGCGAGATTGATTTTTATATCGGCTTCGTCGGATTCCTTTTTTTCGCGGGCTATGTCCTGAGACGGCGCGACCATCCGGAAACCGTTGCGCCGGCGATCATTCTTATCGCTTTGTGCCTAATCTTCGTTGCTCACTTGATGGCTTATCTAGCCTGTCTCGCAGTTGTCGCGGGAATTTTGTGGGCGCAACCGAAAGGAGCATCATCGCGGGCAATTCTATGGCCATCGCTCGCTTCAGTGTCGCTGCTGGTCTGGTATGTGGCAGGAAGAATCGCGGGGCATCAACTCGGCGGTCAGCAGATTTACGATCCGTGGACGCTGCGAGCGTTGGCCGCGAACTTTATAGATGCCTTCGCGCTGTTTCACATCTTTCTGCCATGGGTCAACGCGCATTCGAGTTGGATGCACGCCGCCGGCGCGATCAACTTAATCGCGGCGCTCGGCATCCTGGGAATGCTTTGCGCCTGCCCGTCGACGTTATTTCAGAAAGGCAGCGACAATGACGCCGCTCCGCTTTGGGCGATATTGCTATGCATCGTTGCATACGGAGCGGGTGGCAGATCGATTTTTGGGGTCTTTGGTGCGGAACGGTTCGGGTATCCCGCCGCGTGGCTGGCGATGAGCTGGGCGGCGGCGCGATGGAAACCGGCGGGCGCGCGAGCACTCGGCATTGCGATGTCGTTGTTGCTCGCGATTCAGATTTGCGCTTTGAATGTTCAGGTTCGCTCGGCCTCGAGCGGTCTGACCACCGTGTACGACAAGCTCAAGGCGGCCGGCTCTCATAGCGAATTTTGTTCGATTTATGAGACTTACTACAAACAAACCTGGGCCGAGCCGAAGCGGCCGGGATTCGAACGCTTTCTACCGAATCATCAAAATACTGTCAGACTGCCCTACTATCTCGATATCGAGCGTGGCGCGAGCGCCCCGATTTTCGACGCGGGCATCTTCAATTACCGAGGACCCGGCAATCCCAGCGAACTCTGCCAATAGCAATTTTCCGCAGCCGCTGGGTCTAACCCTGCAAATGTTCTAGAATCGCCATCAGACAAAATGAATCGTCCAAGACAACCTGTAAACATCGTTCCCAAAGGATGGGGGCGCGAAGTCTGGATCGCCAACAACGAGCGCTACTGCGGCAAGATCCTCGAAATCAACAAGGGCAAGAAATTGTCGCTGCATTTCCACAAGCTCAAGACCGAGTCGTTCTTCCTGCGGCGCGGCCGGATCATTATGCGGATCAAGGAATCGGCGGATAGCACGGTTATCGAGGAGTTCGAGATGGTCGCGGGCGACTGCATGGATATTCCGCCGGGGCTCGTGCATCAGATGGAAGCGCTCGAGGACGTCGAGCTCTACGAATTTTCAACGCAACACTTCGACAGCGACTCGCATCGCCTGGTGAAGGGCGACTGACCGACTCATCCGCATTCTTTAACGAGGCGTGGCGCAGGCCGCGCCTTTTTTATTTATCGCGCCGGTCAGGTCCAGTTTCGGTAGCCGGACGCCGATGGTAATATTTGCAAAATCGATCGCATGGCCAAAGTTGCATTAATTACTGGTGTCACGGGTCAGGACGGCTCCTATCTTGCCGAATTCCTGCTGAAAAAGGACTACGAAGTTCACGGCATCGTGCGCCGTTCGTCGAGCTTCGCCACCGGACGCATCGATCATCTGCATCGCGGCTTTGGTGCGAATGGCGGCGGCCTGCAGCTTCACTACGGTGATCTTGGCGACGGTACCGGTCTGCGGCGAATCGTCGAGCAGGTTAATCCCGACGAGGTTTACAATCTCGCCGCGCAATCACACGTGCGGATTTCGTTCGATCAGCCCGAGTACACGGCCGACGTGGTCGGGCTCGGCGCGCTGCGGCTGCTCGAGGCGGTGCGCGATTTCAATCAGCGTCGTGGCCGCGCTGCGCGGCTCTATCAGGCCGGATCATCCGAAATGTTCGGCAAGGTGCAGGAAGTTCCACAGCGCGAGACGACGCTTTTCCATCCGCGCAGTCCCTATGCGTGCGCGAAAGTCTACGCTCACTGGCAGACCACCAATTATCGCGAATCGTACGGCCTGTTCGCCTGCAACGGTATCCTGTTCAATCACGAATCGCCGCGCCGCGGTGAAAATTTCGTGACCCGCAAAATCACGCGCAGCGCCGGACGCATCAAGCTCGGGCTCCAGGACAAGCTCGCGCTCGGCAATCTCGAGGCGCGCCGCGACTGGGGCTTCGCCGGCGACTATGTCGAAGCGATGTGGCTGATGCTGCAGCAGGATCAGCCGGACGATTACGTAATTGCGACCGGCGAAACCCATTCGGTCCAGGAATTTCTCGAGTGCGCGTTCGATCGGCTCAAGCTCGATTGGAAGAAGATGGTCGAGATTGACCCGCGGCATTTCCGGCCCGCGGAAGTCGATATTCTGATGGGCGACTATGCGAAGGCGCGTCGCCAGCTCGAATGGAAACCGCGGGTCAAGTTCAAAGAGCTGGTCGAATTGATGGTCGATGCCGATCTTGAGCTCGCGCAACGCGAGCTCAAGGAGCGGAGCAAATAAGCCGCCTTGCCGAGCACGCTACTGCACGCAAAACATCATTAAGTATCCGCAAATGTTAGCTCTGACCGACTAACCAGCCGCCGGTTAGTCGGTCAGATCGTCAGGCGTGAATTGCGCGCATTGCACCGCTTGCCTACGATCACGGTGTCCTGCTCGCAAGGAGTACCAATGCTCGAGCCCAGCTCACACGCAACACTGGTAATGCGATCGAGCGAATCGCAAGCCCGCCATTTCATCACGCTTGCCGATGCTGTCATCGAAGTTAAGACCAGCGAACCAATCGAATTCATCGATCTGACTGATCACATCAATACTCACTTGGCTGAAAATCAGATCGAAAGCGGTCAGGTCACGGTTTTCTCGCGTCATACTACTGCCGCGATCAAGATCAACGAAGCGGAAGAGCTCCTGCTGCTCGATTTCAAGCGGATGCTACGCGAGCTGTGCCCGCCGCATGCGGAGTACGATCACAATGATATGAGCCGGCGCAAGCCACCGATCGCGCCGGATGAGAGGCCGAACGCGCATTCGCACCTGATGCACCTGCTGCTTTCGACCAGCGAAACGATCCCGGTAATCGATGGCCGCCTGGCGCTTGGTACGTGGCAGCGAGTCTTTCTGGTAGAACTGGATGGTCCACGGCCGCGCGAAGTTATGATTCGCTGCGCGGGTTTACATCCGCACGAACGAGCGGAGACCGTTGAGCTTCGCGCGCACAATGGCAGCGCGCGGCGCGCTCGCGCGAAGTAGCTAATCGACTGAGAGTTTTGCGGAAACTCAACCCGCGGCGCGCTTTTTCTGGATATCGTCGAATTCGCGTTCGAGGCGTTCGATATCGTTCTGCGATAGCGCGAAGTATTTTGTCTCAGGATGGTGAAATACTATTGCGCTGACGCAGCTTTCCGGCTCCATCATGTAGCCTTCGGTCAGCCCGGCGCCAATCCCGTTGTTCTCAACCTCGAGCGCGCGGAACAACTGCTCCTGATCTTCCATCCGCGGGCAAGCAGGATAGCCAAATGAGTAACGCTTGCCATGATACCGCGCCTGGTAGAGATCTTTCATCGTGAGCCCCGGCGGATCGCCGATACCCCACATCAGCCGCATCTTGAGATGCAATAATTCCGCGAATGCTTCGGCGCCCTCGTTGGCCAGCACTTGCAGGATATGCGAGCGCAGGTAATCGCCATCGTTCTTCCATTGATCGGCGAGCGCACGGACTCCTGTGCCGATGGTCGTGATGAACATCCCCAGATAGTCAGTTCGTGAGCCGCGCTCCGCTACATAGTCGGCAAGACAGAGGTAGGGCGCCTCGCTCTGCCGGCCAAATGTAAAGGACTGGAGCACAGTATGGCCGTCAGGAGAGAAAATCGAAATAGTGCGATCGCCGTCCGACTGCGCCGGGAAGAACTTGTAAATCGCGTTGGCCGTGATGTCCGGCCGTGCCAGCATTATTTGTTCGACTTCCTCGACGCGCTCGTGGAGCTCGCGCGCTTTGGGATTTCCCGACTCGAATTCCTCGACAAAATTCTGGAAGCCGAGATGCTTGGCGTAGAGGCTCTTCGGATTGATGTATCTGAAAATCTCGCCGAGATCGTAGTCGCGGGTGACGTGGAGCTTCAGGTCGGGCGGTATCGGGATTTCAACATCGCGCCGCACTGACGACTTCCGATTCTCCGCGGGAGCGCTCTCGACCGCCCTGGGAGCCGTCTCGAGCATCTTGCGCGACTGTTCGTCGAGCTTGCGGCCGAGCGTTTCGCGCCGCTCATAGTCCATGAGCTGATTGGCGAGGTCGAGGCCCACCATCGCGTCGTTGGCGTAGGCGACGATTCCGCCGTACTCGGGCGCGATCTTCATCCGCGTGAAGCGGTTCGAGAGGGCCGCGCCGCCCACCAGGATCGGGCATGCGATCTCCGCGGTCCTGAGATCCTGAACTGTGAGCACCATCATCTGCGCGGACTTGACGAGCAGCCCCGAGAGCCCGATCGCGTCGGGACGATGCTCGCGATAGGCCTTGATCAGTTCCTCGGGCGGAACCTTGATGCCGAGATTGATGACGCGATAGCCGTTGTTGCCGAGGATAATCTCGACGAGGTTCTTGCCGATGTCGTGAACGTCGCCCTTGACCGTCGCGAGCACGATCCGGCCCTTGGTCGCGCTCTCGGCCTTTTCCATGTGCGGCTCGAGATGCGCGACGGCGGCTTTCATCGCCTCGGCTGACTGTAGCACTTCGGCGACGATCATCTGGTTGGCGTTGAAGAGCCGGCCGACCTCGTCCATGCCCTTCATCAACGGGCCGTTGATGATTTCGAGCGGTTTGCGATCTTTGAGCGCCTCGTCGAGGTCGTCGGTGAGGCCGTCCTTGGAGCCTTCGAGGATGTAGCGCGCGAGGCGCTCATCGAGCGGCAGGTCCTTGCGGTTATCGGTGGATAGCGCAGCCTTCTTGCCGCGGAAGTGCGCCGCGAACGCCGCGATCGGATCGGCGCCGCGCCACCAGATGAGATCCTCGGCGAGCTTGCGCTCCTCTTCGGGAATCGACGGGTAGCGCTGGAGCTTCTCGGAGTTGACGATCGCGAGATCGAGGCCGGCCTGCACGCAGTGATAGAGCATGACGGAGTTCAGCACTTCGCGGCCCGCCTCGGGCAGTCCGAAAGAAACGTTGGAGACGCCGAGAATCGTTTTGCAGCTCGGCAGCGCCTCTTTGATGAGCCGGATGCCTTCGATGGTCTCGATGCCGCTGCCGATGTAATTCGCATCACCAGTGCCGACCGGGAACACCAGCGGATCGAAGATGATGTCCTCGGGCTCGACGCCGTATTTTTCCGTGAGCAGCTGGTGCGAGCGCTGGGCGATCGCGAGTTTGCGCTCGCGCGTGACGGCTTGCGCCTGCTGCTTGTCCTCGTCGATACATCCGACAACGAGCGCCGAGCCATAGCGCCGCGCGAGCGGCACCACTTTCTGGAATCGCTCCTCGCCGTCTTCGAGGTTGATCGAATTGATCAGCGACTTGCCGGGCGTGCGCTTCAGTGACTCTTCGATAACGCGATGATCGGTGCTGTCGATCATCAGCGGAACTTTGACTTTTTTGACTTCGATCTCGAGGAACGTCGTCACGTCCGCGAGCTCATCGCGGTCGGGATCCTGAAGGCAAACGTCCAGAATATGCGCGCCGCGCCGCACCTGCGCGCGGCCCACCTCTGACGCTTCCTCGAACTTGCCGTCCGCGATGAGGCGCTTGAACTTGCGGCTGCCGAGCACGTTGGTCCGCTCGCCGACAACGATTGGCCGCGTATCCTGATCTATGACGAGCGTCTCGATTCCCGAGACGACCGAGCGCCGCAGCGTCGAGCGCGTGCGCGGCTTGATGTTCGCGACCGCATCGACCAGCAGCTTGATATGCTCGGGCACCGTGCCGCAGCATCCGCCGACCAGGTTGATCCATCCATTCTCGGCAAAGCGCGCGACCTTCGCAGCGAGCATCGCGGGCGTCTCGTTGTAGCGTCCCTCTTCGTCGGGCAGGCCGGCATTGGGAACGCATGCCACGTAGAAGCGCGAGATTCCGGCGAGCGTCCGCAGGTGGTCGGTCATGAAGTCGGGACCGGTCGCGCAGTTGAGGCCCATCCAGAGCAGATCGCGGTGCGCGAGCGAGGTATAGAACGCCTCGATATCCTGGCCGGCGAGCAGCGTGCCCATCGTTTCGATCGTGCCCGAGACCGAGACCGCCGGCGCGACACCCAGCTTTTCGATCGCGCGCTCGATACCGACGAGACCGGCCTTGCAGTTGAGCGTGTCCTGCACGGTCTCCAGCAACAGGATGTCAACGCCGCCTTCGATCAGGCCTTCGGCCTGCTCCTGGTATGAGGCCGCCATGTCGTCGAAGGTCGCGCCGCCGGTGACGGAGATGCTCTTGGTCGTTGGACCCATTGAGCCCGCGACGAAGCGCGGTTTGGCTGAGGTGCTGAACTTGTCGGCCTCTTCGCGCGCGAGCACTGCGGCGAGGCGGTTGAGCTCACGCGTATCGCGCTCCAGGCCATACTCGGCGAGTACGATTCGCGTCGAGCCGAAGCTCGCGGTTTCGATAATGTCGGCGCCGACTTCGAGGAAGCCGTCGTGCATCTCGCGAATCAGGTCGGGCCGCGTGCGGACGACATTTTCGTTGCAGCCCTCGAGGCTCGCGCCGCCGTAATCCTCGGCCGATAGATGATGTCCCAGGACGAAGGTGCCGAACGCGCCATCGAGGACGAGAATCCGCTCGGCGAGCAATTCGCCCAGCAACTTGATCCTTTGCGCGTTGGTGGTCATTCTAGAAAACCTGTCTCCCTTCCGGGTGAACGTTAAGCCTACCCCTGCGATGAAAACCGCGCAATTTTCGCTTTTCTGCCGCGACGAAGCCACGCTGTGCTCAAAAGATAATTGGAACCTGTGACCGCCACGAAGAGTTTCGCCGGGCGCCAGGTGATCGTCACCGGCGGCGCGGGATTTATCGGCTCGCATCTCGTCGATGCGCTGGTTGCCGCGCAGGCTCGGGTTCGTGTGATCGACAACTTCGCGACGGCCGATCGTCGGCATATCAATCCGCGGGCGGAACTCGTTGAGGCCGATATCCGCGATGGATCATCGATCGCGCGAGTGTTGCAGGGAATCGATGCGATCTTTCACGTGGCCGCATTGCCGCGTATTCCGCTCTCGATCGCCAAGCCGCTCGAGACCCACATGACGAATGTCGTCGGCACGCTGAACGTGCTGATCGCGGCGCGCGATGCGAAGGTGCGGCGCGTGGTCTTCTCGGGATCGTCGTCCGTATATGGAGTGCAGTCGACGATGCCGCTGGTTGAGACGATGACGCCGCATCCGCAGAGCCCATATGCGTTGCAGAAGCTCGCGGGTGAGGAGTACGCGCGCCTCTTTCATCGGCTCTATGGCCTTGAGACGGTCGCGCTGCGTTACTTTGCCGTTTATGGGGCGCGGATGGCGGAGGAGGGTGCCTACAAGCTCGCGATCGCGGCGTTCCTGCGCGCGCGGCGCGAGGGGCGGCCGCTCGAGATTGACGGCGACGGCGAGCAGACGCGGGATTTCACCCACGTCAGCGACATCGTGCGCGCGAATCTGCTGGCTGCCGATTGCGAAATCGCCGACGGGCGTCCGATCAACATCGGGCGTGGCGAGAACGTGAGCATCAATCGCATCGCGGCGATGTTCGGCGGACCGACGGTGCATCGCGAGGCGCGCGCCGGCGACATGCGCGACACGCTCGCGGACAATCGCGAAGCTGCCCGCATCCTGGGCTGGCATCCGCAAGTGTCGGTAGCAGACGGCATCGCGGCTCTACTGAAATCACAATTCTGATCGTTGAGTGAATGTTCGCAGCACAAACTTCCCTTCCCGCATCGGGAAGGGGAACCAATCCGCGGCTCAGACTCCCATCCAACATTGAGCTTTTCTTAGAGCCCAAGATGAGCTAACGGTCAGCGTCGCGATGGCTGATTATTACAAGCAACACTGGATCGATATCGATTCTGATCGGCACGCCGCATACGACCAGATTCTCGCGTTTCATCCCGCCATCGAGCCCATCATTCGACCGCTGGAGCTTAAGCCGGGGCTCTCGGTCCTCGATGTCGGCTCGGGCCCGGGGCATACGACGCAGGAGTTGGCGCGGCGCGTGGGCCCGAGCGGCAAGGTGACCGGCGTCGATATCAACGCCGAGTTCGTCGCGCGGGCTGGTGCGCGCGCGAAGGAAGCGCAGCTCAACGTCGAGTACGTGAACAGCCCGTTCCCGCCGCTCAAGTTTCGCGACGGCGCCTTCGACCGGGTGTTCTGCAAAAACGTCCTTGAGTATGTCGATTCCGCCGCCGATACTGTCGCGGAAATGGCACGCGTCGCGGCGAGCGGAGGAATCGTGGTCGCGGCCGACAGCGATTGGGACATGCTCGCGCTCGAGATCGGCGCATCGGCGCGCGAGCGCACCGAGCGGATTCTGGCGGCGTCGAAATCGATTGCGATTCACGAGCCGCGCATCGGCCGCCAGCTTCATGGGCTCTTTCGCGGGGCGGGCTTAACCGACGTCAAGGTCGAGATCATGGCGGGTGCGGATACTGCGGGACGATCGCTGCCGATGCTGAAGGCGAGCTTCGCGCGCTACGCTCGCGATTCGGGCAAGATCGCCCAAGACGAGATCGCGGCATGGTTCAGCGATATCGATCGCGCGGTCGCCGACGGCAAATTCTTTTTCGTGCTGCCGCAATTCGTGGCGCGAGGGATCAAGCGATGAAAGTGGCAGACGTGCGGCGCGCCACATCTCGGGGGAGGATCGAATGACAGTTGCGTGGCTCGCCTTTTTCGACGCATTGCTCGCCATAGTGCTGGTGACGGTAGGTATGTTGGGGGCGCATCTCTACTACCTCGCGCCGTTCGTCGGGTTTCAGCTTTTCGTGTTCGGATTTCTGATTGCATTGGTGACGATCATACTCGGCATCATCGGGATGCTGATGACGCGGGCGCCGGAGCGCCGCGGTCCGCACAATCGCGCCCGTTTCGGATTGATCATCGGAGCCGTGATCGCGCTGCCGATCTTTCTGACCCTGGCACGGGGCGGCAAGTACATCGTCAACGACATCACGACTGATACGGACAACCCGCCCGAGTTTTCCAAGAACGCGGGGCTCGTTTTCAACCAGGGCTTCGACCTTAAGTACAACAAGAACAAGTATGCGGCGGGCCAGGAGCGCATCTACGGCGTGATTGCTCCTCTCAAGGAGAAGGATCCTCCCGCGGCGATGTTCGCAAAGCTCAAAGATCTCGCGGCGGCCAATCCTAACTGGATAATCACCGAGACCGATCCCAACACGATGACGATTGAAGGCGTCGCGACGTCGAGACTTTTTCACTTCCCCGACAACTTCATCATCCAGGTGCGGCCGTCGAGCGATGGCGGCAGCCTGATCGAGATGCGCTCGAAGTCGCGCTACGGAGTCGGCGACTTCGGCGTGAACTACAGGCGCATCCACAATTTCTTCGATCGCGTCGCGCTCGCACGCGACAGCGGCGAAGAGGCTGTCCCCTGACGCCTACTGCTTGAGCGCGCGGATCGTGCGCAGCACGGCGCTGTTGCGATCCTCGTTTACCGGGTTGGTGAACACGATCGCCGTCGCGATGCCGGGCTCGCATAGCTCCTGAAGACGCTCTCGCACGCGCGCTTCCGATCCGACCAGCAGCGTCGCATCGATCAGTTCGTTGCTGACGGCTTTGATTGCCGCATCGGCGTCGCGGCCGGCGCTGCGGATACCCTCGATTTCGCGCTCGAAGCCGGCCTTCGCCATCATGTTGCCGTAGAAGCGCAGCGCGCCGTATCGTGATAGCAGCTTGCGCGCGGGACGCCGCGCGGCCTCGATATCATCGGAAATGAATGCGGTCGCAAAGAGCGTCGGCGTGACTTCGCTGGGATCGCGTCCGGCGATTTTCGCGCCTTCGGCCAGCTCGCCGAGCGCCTGCTTGACGCGCGTGGGCGGGAAGAAGTTGAAGATGACGCCGTCGCCGATCTCGCCCGCGAGCTTGACCATCGGCCGCGATACTCCCGCGAGATAAATCGGCAGCTTCTTCGTGACTGGCGGCCCCGTGCGCTTGCCTTCGAGCGCTTTGCGCATCGACTCGACGATCGCGCGCATCTTCTTGAGGGGATCGCCCATGTCGATGCCGAGGATGGTGTTCATCTCACGATGACCCGCGCCGAGGCCGATAACGAAACGGCCGCCGGTAAATTCCTGGACGGCTGCGCATTCGTTGGCGAGCAGCGCCGGATGCCGCAGGTAGATGTTCGTAATCGCCGTGCCGAGCATCAGGGTCTTCGTATGCATCCCGAGCGCGAGCGAGCAAGCGAGAGAATCGTTGCCCGCTTCGGTCATAAAGAGACCATAAAGGCCCGCATCCTCGGACCGTTTGGCCCAATCGATAAGCGTGCTGGGAGGAGAGTCGGGGAGCGTCGAGGCGGCGATCGCGATATTGGCCATGGCTGGTACTTCCTTTCAGGGTCGCAGCGAAAGTCGCATCAAGTTGTGGAGAAGGTCAAGCCAAAAACATCACGCCGATGCTGGATTTCCGCGCCTACCCACAGTAGAGATATGCCGACGCGTATCGTCGAGCCGGGTGGGCCAGAGCCGGGCTCGCGCAACTGGGGAGGAGCATAGCTTATGAAGAAAATGGCAATTGCGTTGGTGTCGTCGGGTCTCTTGATGGCGGCCGTGAGTCTCGGCTTCGCGAAGGACCTTGGCTCGAGCGGTCTCGAGGAGGCCTTTATCGACGCGGTCGGAACCTGCGGCCCGTCCAGCAACATCGCGGGCATGCTCGGCAAGTCGTCGGACCCACAGGTCAAGATCGCGCTGCGCGACGCGCTTATCGTCGAGGCGGCTGACGATGCTGCCGGCGTGCCGGGCGCCAATGCCGCGCACTCCGAGTGCATGAAGAAGGAACTCAGCACCCGCGGCTACAGTGCATCGCAGGAAGCGGCGTTGCCGTACTGCGTGAAGCACGACTGGCCCGATCCTTTCACGAGCCTGGGACAGTGCGTGCAGAGCCACGGCCGTCTCGAAGGTGCAATAAGCAAATAATCGCGACGAATTCTCGTGAAACGGCCGGCGCGTTCTTCATGAGCGCGCCGGTTTCGTTTTAATCGAGGCCGTACTTGCGGCGCTTGCGCCACAGCGTGGCGACATTGATGCCGAGCATGTCGGCGGCCTCTTCCAGCGTCATCGCCTGTTCGAGGACGACCTCGATATGGCGGCGCTCGAGTTCTTCGAGCGTCAGGTTGTGATCGACCTTGCGCGGCTCGGCGAGGATTTTGTCCGGTAGATCGCTCAGCGTGATGGTCTCGCCGCGACTCAGGATAACCGCGCGCTCGACCGCATTGCGCAGCTCGCGGATATTGCCCGGCCATGCATACGCGGCGAGCGCGTCGCGCGCGTCGGGCTCGAACTCCTGTATCGGCTTGTTATGCGCCGCCGCGGCCTGCTTTGCGTAATGCTCGGCCAACTTCAGGATTTCGCCGGGACGCTCGCGCAGCGCGGGCGCGTGCAGCTCGATCACATTGAGGCGATAGTAGAGGTCCTCGCGGAAGCGTTTCTCTGCCACCAGCTGTTCGAGGTTCTGATTGGTCGCGGCCACGATTCGCGCATCGACGTGAATTGTCGCCGCGCCGCCGACGCGTTCGAAAGTCTTCTCCTGCAAAAAGCGCAGCATCTTCGACTGCACGACTGGCGTCAGATCGCCGATCTCATCGAGCAAGACCGTGCCGCCTTCCGCCGCTTCCAGGCGGCCGGGCTTGTCCTTGATAGCGCCGGTGAAAGCGCCGCGCACATGGCCGAAGAGCTCGCTCTCCAGCAGATGCTCGCTGAGCGTGGTGCACGCCACCTGTACGAAGGGTCCATTCTTGCGCGGGCTCAGGCGATGGATGTAAGCGGCGAGCATACTCTTGCCGGTGCCGCTTTCGCCGGTGATCAGAACTGTGGCGTTGCTGGTCGCGACTTGAGCCGCGGTCTCCGCGATCTTGCGGGTCTGCGGACTCAGCGTCAGGAACGGCTCAGGTTCGGTGAGGATTTCGATCTTTTCGCGCAGCTTCTGATTCTCGGCGCGCAGCCCCTGCAGCTCGAGTGCGCGCGCCACGATGCGCCGGATCTGCTCGGCGGTAAAGGGCTTGGTGACGTAGTCGTAGGCCCCTAGGCGCATCGCCTCGACTGCGTCAGGAATCGAGCCGTACGCCGTCATCATCACGACCGGCAGGGAAGGCGACGCGCGCTTGATCGTTTCGAGCAGCTTGAAGCCGTTCATGCCGGCCATCCGCACATCCGTCAGCACCGCCTCGGCGTGCGAATCGGGCAGCACCTCGAGCGCGCGCTCGGCGCTCTCCGCCACGATTACATGATGATTCGCCGACTCCAGCGTGGCCGCGAGCGCGTGGCGGATGTTTCGATCATCGTCCACTACCAGGATGTTAGCCAAGCGCGTCCTCCCGCATCGGGATGTCCACCGTGAACATCGCGCCGTGCCCCGCTTCGCTGCGCGCGAAAATCCGGCCGTTGTGAGCCTCGATGATCTCCTTGGCGATATGCAAGCCCAGGCCCGCCGAACCGACATGCGCCGAATCTTCACCGAACTGGGTGTAGGGCTCGAAGATACGCGGCATCACGGCCGGGTCGATTCCAGGACCAGTATCAGAAACGGTGACGCGCGCAACTTTGCCTTCGCTGCTCATCTCGACAGTGATCTGCCCACCCGCGGGGGTGTAACGCAACGCATTGCCGACCAGGTTGGTTATCACCCACGGCAGCTTGATCGGATCGCCCAGGATCGGAATCGCGCGTTCCTCGCCCAGCACGCGGATTCCGACTCGCTTCTCCTCGGCCTGGAGAGCGAACGCGTGACAGACCTCGCGCACCACGCGGTTGAGCATGATCTGGCGGCGCTCGACACCGATTCGCGCGTTGTGCGTGCGTGACGCATCGAGCAGCGTGTCGGCAATGACCTTGAGCCGCTCGATATCGTCGTGGATGATCTCGAGGATCTCGTGCTGGCGCGGCGTTTCGCGTTCCGGGTTGGAAGATTCGGCGAGCAGTTCCGATCCGATCGCGAGCGAGGTCAGCGGTGTCTTCAATTCGTGCGACAGCGTCGCGATAAGATTCGTGCGCTGACGCTCCTGGTCGCGGACGTAAGTCACATCCTGCAGCACCAGAATCGTCCCGAGCGCAGCTTTGCGCGGTCCGATCCATGGCAGCTCGCGGCTCACATAAAAATGATCGCGGCCGCGCACGAAGACGCGGAATTCAGCCGGAGCACCAAGGTCTGGATCGGCGGGATTCGCGCGCGCCGTGAGCAGCCGCTCGACGTGACGATTGCTCGCGGCGAGTGCGCGCAGATCGCCGCCGATCACAGCGCCCGTTTCGACCTCCAGGATCGCGCATGCGACTTCGTTGATATGAACGATCGAGCCCGACAAATCGAGCACGATCAGACCGTCCTCGACGCTTTCAAGAATCGCGTCGGTCTTGGATCGTTCGAAGTTGAGCTCCTGCAGACGGTACTGGTAGCGCTCGCGCAGGAAGGTCAGCAGCGCCAGTTCGGCGATGAGACCGATCGCGACGCCGATCACTAATACGAGGGTGAAATGCAAGGGCTTAGAAGCTACCGCAAAGTGGCCAATCCGACCACAGCGCGCGCCCTTTTCCGCCGCAAAAGCGTCCCGTCGCATTCGGCATGATTGCAGATTGCAAGCTTAAAGCCGTGATGTGCCGTGCCGTTTGCAACTGTCGAGGGAAATCCTCCCTGCAAATCCAGCATCTATCCGCGCGGTCTGCACATTGCATTGAATAACCCTCGTCTGGGAGCGGCCGAGCCGCCCCGAGCTTGGGAGGATTGACATTTTGGCGGCTTCGCTTCGTCCTGGTAGCGCCGAGCACCATGCGCCGGCGACTTTCGGTAGACCTACTAAGACAATTGTTGTTACGACCGGGATGCTCGCCTTCATTTCGTTCTGGCGCGCATCGGCGGTCGTGCTCTGCGACCTGGCGTCCACGGCCTACTACATCGGCGGTATCGTCGAGCAGGCATGCGGCAAGTCGGCGCCCTACTTCATCCTGGCCGTGATGCTCTTCTCGTATGCGGTGCGTGCCGTTTACGTCGAGTCGTGCTCGATGTTCACCCGCGGCGGCGTCTATCGCGTCGTGAAAGAGGCCATGGGCAGCACGCTCGCGAAGATCTCCGTCTCGGCCCTGATGTTCGACTACATCCTGACAGGTCCGATTAGCGGCGTGTCAGCAGGACAATATCTCGTCGGTCTCATCAACGAGCTGCTCAAGCTCGCGCACGTCGGTTTCGTGATGCCCTCCGATTTCACCGCCGCGATCTTCGCAATCGGCGCGACGGTTTACTTCTGGTGGCAGAACATCCTCGGCATCGAGGAATCGAGCCACAAGGCGATGCGCATCATGCAGATCACGACCGTGATGGCCGTGATGATGATCGTATGGTGCGGCCTGACGCTCGCGATGCGCGGCGCGCATCTGCCGCCGCTCACCGAAACGCTGCCCGACAGCTCGCTTGGCTGGCTCAAGAACATCCCGGCGGCGCGCACGATCGGCGCGTTTGGAATTCTGATCGCGTTCGGCCATTCGATCCTCGCGATGTCGGGTGAAGAATCGCTCGCGCAAATCAATCGCGAGATCGAGGCGCCCAAGCTCAAGAACCTGCTGCGCACCGGGCTTGTCATCTTCATCTACAGCCTGCTGCTCACCTCGCTCGTGTCGTTCTTCGCCGTGATGATCATTCCCGACAGCGTTCGCATGTCGAACTACGGCGACGATCTGATTGGCGGTCTCGCGATGTTCGTGGTTGGTCCGCTGTGGGCACGAATCGCGCTGCGCACCTTCGTGGTGTTCGTCGGCTTCCTGATTCTCGCCGGTGCGGTTAACACCGCGATCGTCGGCTCGACCGGAGTGCTCACCCGCGTTGCCGAGGACGGCGTGCTGCTCGACTGGTTCCGTCATCCGCATAAGCGCTACGGCACCAACTATCGCATCGTTAACATGGTCGCGATTCTGCAAATCGCCACGATCATCCTCTCGCGCGGCGACATGTTCGTGCTCGGCGAGGCCTACGCGTTCGGCGTCGTCTGGAGTTTCGTCTTCAAGACGCTCTCGGTGCTGATCCTTCGCTACAAGGACAAGTATCATCGACTGTGGCGGATGCCGCTCAACCTGAAGTTCTTCCGCCCCGGCGGCCAGGACTTCCCGCTGGGACTCGCACTCACGTTCGCGGTCCTGTTCGCGACGGCGCTGGTCAACCTCTTCACCAAGCAAGTGGCGACGATCTCGGGGATCGGATTCACCGCGGCGCTGTTCGTGGTCTTCGTCGCATCGGAGAAGATCAACGGCCAGGCGGCGCACGAGTATGGCGAGGAACCCGAAAAATTTAATCTCGAGCTCGTCGAGGAAGAGCAGATCGACCCGCTGAAGCTGGGCCTATCCGCATCGGTAAAGAAGCTGGTCGCGATTCGCGATCCCAACAACCTCGCGCATCTGCATCGATACCTGTCAGAGCCCGACAATGCCGAGCTGATTGCGATCACGGTGCGCGCCGAAAGAGGCCTCGCCTCAAGCGACGGTGCGCAAATTTTCTCGGAAGCCGAGAGCAAGCTGTTCAGCAAGGTCGTGAAGGTCTGCGAGGATCACGGCCGCGCCGTCACTCCGCTGGTCGCGGTCTCGAACGACCAGGTCTATGCGATCGCGCGGATGGCGTATCTGCTCGGCGTCAGCGAAGTCGTGATGGGCGTGTCGGAGCGCTTCAATCCCGACGTGCAGCTCGAAAACTTCGCGATGCATTGGGGGTCGCTCTCGGACACCGAACGCAGCATCAACGTCCGCGTCCTGTCCGACACCAAGGACATCCGCGCCGAAGTCTAAGACACAGACATCAAATAACCACGAAGGTACGAAGGAATACCCTTTGTGCCTTTGTGGTGAATGACTTTCTGCCCGCCCTTCTGTGGCGATTGTGCACCCGGTATGATTTCAAGTCCGGGATTTGCCGATGATCGCAATCGTTGATTACAAGGCTGGCAACCTGACCAGCGTCAAGCGCGCGCTCGAGTATCTCGGCCACGAGTCTGAGATCACCGATCGCGCCGAGCGAATCGTCGCCGCCGAGCGCGTGATACTTCCGGGCGTCGGCGCTGCCGGCGCGACGATGGACAATCTCAACGCGCTCGGACTTGCTGACGTTATCCGCAACGACATCGTTGCCAAGGGCCGGCCCTTCCTCGGCATCTGTATCGGAATCCAGGTGCTGCTGAGTCATAGCGAAGAGGATGATGCGCGGTGCCTCGGGATCGTGCCTGGCCGGGTGACGCGTTATCCGCGCTCGATCGACGGGCGTCCGCTCAAGGTGCCGCAAATCGGATGGAACCGGGTGCGCCAGACCAAGCCGCATCCGGTGTTTGCGGGCGTTCCCGACGATACTCACTTCTATTTCGTCAATTCGTATTATCCGATTCCCGACGATTCCGGCGTCGCGATCGGTGCATGCGAGTATGGTGTGCCTTTCACGGCGGCGATCGCGCGCGACAACGTGATCGCAACGCAGTTCCATCTCGAAAAGAGCGGGACCGCCGGGCTCAAGTTGCTCGACAATTTTTGCCGGCTGAACTTCTAAGCCGATGCTCGCGAAACGAATCATTCCCTGCCTCGACGTCCGCGACGGCAAGGTCACCAAGGGGATCCAGTTTCTCGCGAACGTCGATGTCGGCGATCCGGTCGCGATGGCGCGCTACTACTACGAAGAAGGCGCCGACGAGATCGTTTTCTACGACATCACGGCGTCGAACGAGCGCCGCGGGATCATGCTCGACGTCGTTCGCAATGTCGCGCGCGAGATCTTCATCCCGTTCAGCGTCGGCGGCGGATTGCGCACGCTCGAGGACATGCGCGCCGTCCTGCTGGCGGGCGCGGAGAAGGTTTCGATCGATTCGGGCGCGGTGCGCAATCCGAAGCTCATCAGCGAAGGCGCGCGTGCTTTCGGCAGTCAGTGCGTCGTGCTCTCGATGCAGGTGAAGAAGACGGGAATTCGTCCCGGCATCGCGTCAGGCTACGAAGTGATTATCGACGGCGGCCGCACCGCCACCGGCCGCGACGCGCTCGAATGGTCGCTCGAAGGCGAGCGGCTGGGCGCCGGCGAGCTGTGCATCAACTCGATCGATCGCGACGGCACCAAGGCCGGCTACGATCTCGAAATCACGCGGCGCATCAGCGAGTCGGTCTCGATTCCCGTGATTGCGTCAGGCGGCGCGGGCGAACCGGCGCATCTGCGCGACGCGTTCACGGCGGGGCTGGCCGATGCGGCGATCGTCGCGTCGATCGTCCACTACGGCGAGCATCCGATTCCCGGCCTCAAGTCATATTTGAAGAACAATGGGATTGAGATTCGCGACGCAGTCAATATAGATCTCGGTCTCAGATGAAGATCGCAATCGTCGTCGCCGACTTTAATTCCGAAGTTACTTATCCGATGGAAGCCTGCGCCCGCGAGCATGCGCAAAGCCTCGGCGTCGAGGTCAGCCGCACCATTCACGTGCCCGGCGTCTATGACATGGCGCCGGTCGTGAAAGCATTGCTCAAGCGCGCTGACATCGCGGGTGTCGTGATGATCGGCGCGGTAATCAAGGGCGAGACGAATCACGACGAACTCATCTCGCACGCGATCGCGAAGACCGCGCTCGATCTCTCGGTCGAATTCGAAAAGCCCGTCGGGCTTGCGATCACCGGACCCGGGATGACCGACGAGCAGGCCGAAGCGCGCATCCCCAACGCGCGCAATGGCGTCGAAGCTGTCGTCAAGGTCGCGCGCGCACTCGAAGAAATTCGCCGCTAACTTCTCATCATCAACAATTGTTGAGAAACCGATCAATGCGCGTTGAGAGCATGACAGTGAGTCCCTATACTCGCGTTGGTTGAAGCTGATGACGGCAGGGGCGGGCGGTAGGACCGAAACATTTTCCACGCGCGCAGCCGCGAGAATCCTCGCGGTGTCGCCCGAGCGAATTCGTTACTGGGTAAAACGCAATCTCGTACAACCAGCCGCGCCGCGCGGCCGTAACTACCGCTTCGCCTTCAACGATCTGCTCCTGATGCGCCTGGCCAAGGAGCTGCTCCAGGAACGTCATTATCTCGAAACCATCCAGCGCACCTTCGACCGCGTGCGCGCGCTCGTCGATCCGGGCCGCCCGCTGCATTCGCTCAAGCTCGTCAACGACGAAGGGCGGATCGTCGTGAGCGACGGCGGCGTGATGATCGAGGCTGACAGCGGACAACTGATTCTGGATTTTCGCCGCGTGCGTCAGACCGGCAAGGTCGAAGAACGATTCGGCGCCGCGCGCGTGCGCGAGCGTTTCGAGGAAGCGCGCCGCGTCGCCGAGGAAGATCCGCTGAAGGCGCTCAGTATCTACAGCGAGCTCGTTGGTCGCGAGCCCGGCAACTTCGAGGCGCACATGCGCCTTGCCACGCTGCTCGAACGCGAGAACGATCTCGGCGGCGCCCTGCGGCATCTGCTCGGCGCGGCCGCCATCATGCCCTCCAACGCCGACATTCATCTGAAGCTCGGCGTGCTCTATCGCAAGCGCGAAGAGAATCAGCACGCCCTGCTGAGCTTCCTGCGCTGCCTCGAATGCGATCCGTGCAACGTCGAGGCCCATCGCAACGCCGCCGAGCTCTACGACCTGAGCGGCCGCAAGCGCGAAGCGCAAAAGCATCTCGGCGCGATCCATCGTCTGATCAAGGGCGACTGAGAAAGCAGAATTAACCGCAAAGGCACGAAGTCACCAAGGAACGAATCTTACTTTGTGTCTTTGTGCCTTGGTGGTGAACTCTTTGAATTTGAATCCATTGAACGCGAGACGATAAGCTCGTCTCGCTATGTCTTCACGCGAAAGCCTTAAACAAATCGATGTGCTGCGCCATGAACTCAAGGCGCTGCGCTACATCCTCGACAATTTTCATTCAGGCAAGCTCGACAAGTCGGCGGTGCCGCCGCGCCACGACTTCATCTCAGAGCAGGGCCGTGAGCTCTACGATGCGATCGTAGCCGCGCCGTCGCGCGCCGCGGCCGAGACTGCGATCGGCGAGCTGGAACTCGAAGACGTTGATATCGAATCGTTCCTGCGGCTGTCGGGCGATCACTACTACACCTATCCTGCGCTCGTCCGTGAACGCGCCGCCGCGATTCGCAGCGGCAAGCTCAAGGTCGAAAACGCTTGAGCGCTCTGGGCAAAGAGCTTCACTTCCTGCTCGACGAGGACGGCGCGCTGGTCGCGTTCCAGGAAAAGACTGCATCCTGGATGAGCGTGCTGGCGTTCTCGAGCGAGGATAAGGCGCGTGAGTTTCTTGCGAGCAGCGGCTCGAAGGCGTCTGAGATCGTATCGCTCGCGTCGAACGATGCGGCATCGATCGCGCAACTGATTCGCAGCGTGAAGCAGCGCGCGATCCGCAACCTGCTGCTCGATCTCGACTACCAGAGCGGCAAATGCTGGCGTATCGAATTCGACGGCGACCGCCTCGGCGAGGCCTCGGAGCATCAGTTCGCCGCGAACCACCATCACTGAATTGCGGAGCCAGATCATCCCTCTCTCTGATCAGACCAGGGAGAGGTAGGCGCCGCATCGCGGCGCCGGGTGAGGGTCGCCTGGATCTTTTTACGTTGCGGGCAGCAGAATACCCTCAGCCTAGCCCTCTGCTGGTCGGGGAGAGGCGATAAAAGGAAGAGTGGGGATTGTCGGCGATGATCACCATCGATGACATCGAGCGAGCGCGGGCGAGACTGGCGGGCGTCGTCAAGCCGACGCCGCTGATGCCCAACGCGACGCTCGCTGCGATGCTCTCGGCTGATATTCGGCTCAAAGCGGAGAATCTGCAGAAGACCGGATCGTTCAAGATTCGCGGCGCTTACAACTTTATCTCGGCGCTTACGCCCGCAGACAAGGCGCGTGGTGTGATCGCGGCCTCGGCTGGAAATCATGGACAGGCGCTCGCCTACGCCGCGTCGCTGGCCGGTATCAAGGCGACGATCGTGATGCCGGCGACGGCCTCGATCTCCAAGGTCGATGCGACCCGCAGCTATGGGCAGAAGGTCGTGCTCGAAGGAATCGACTACCAGGCCGCGCGCACTGCGGCGCGGCGGATCTGCGAAGAGAGCGGCGCGATCTTCGTCGATGCTTACGACGATCCGCTCGTGATCGCGGGCCAGGGCACGATCGGCCTCGAGATCGCCGACGAGTTCAAGCCCGAGGTCATGCTCGTCCCGGTCGGCGGCGGCGGATTGATCGCGGGCATCGCGGCGGCTCTGGAAGCCAGAGTCCCGGACGCGGAAGTGATCGGCGTCGAAGCCGCAGGCTCGCCGCAACTGAGCGCGAGCCTCGCCGTTCGTGCGCCGGCCTCGGTCGAACAGCCCGTGGACACGATCGCCGACGGCCTCGCGACGGGTAAAATCGGCGCGAATCCCTTCGAGGTCATCAAGCGCCGCGTCAAGCGCGCAATCACGGTTGATGATTTCGAAATCGGTGAAGCCGTGCTCCTGATGCTCGAGCGGATGAAGCTCCTTACCGAAGGCGCGGGGGCGGCTGCGCTGGCAGGCGCAATCAAAATCAAAGATGAGCTGCGTGGGCGGCGGGTCGCGGTCGTAATCAGCGGCGGCAATATCGATATCAACTTGCTCGATCGAATCATCGGCCACGGCCTGGTGAAAGTTGGACGCTTATTTCGATTCTCGGTCGATCTGCACGATCGTCCCGGCGAGTTGGGCAAGCTGCTCGCCGCGATCAGCGAGACGGGTGCGAACGTTCGCGCGATCGATCACGATCGCACCCGGCGCGACGTTGCGATTGGCGGCGCGCGCGTGATCCTGGAGCTCGAGACGCGCGGCCCCGAGCATATCGAGTCCATCCGTGAGTATCTCGCGCTGAGTGGTTATGCTGTGAAAGTATCCGAGCAGTAAAGAAGCAGAACTTACCACGAAGAACACGAAGGCACTAAGAAATAAACTTTGTGTCTTAGTGCCTTCGTGGTGTGACGGGGTTTCTTTACGTGAACATTGCAGACAGGCCGCGCGGCTTGACCATCTTGCCCGCGGGCTTCATCGACTGCGCGAGTTCTTCCAGCCGGATCTTGAATTCTTCCATTTCGGATTCGTGACGCGCTTCGAGCGTGGCGCGTTCGCGCGCATGACGCTTGATCATCGCCTCGCGCTCGGCGCGACGGCGGCCGTAGAAGCTTTCGAATGCCTCTTTGACCGCGCGATGCATCGTCGACTTCGGCACGTACGATCCCGAGCAGGTCGGGCAGTGGAATACGACGCCGGCCTCGAAATGCCGGAACGGAATTACGAATCCCTCGTTGCAATCCTTGCAGATGACCGGGACTTCCCAGGCGTTGGGATTGAACTCCTCGCTGAATGCGAGCGCGGGTGCGGTAGCGGGAACGGCAGCGGGTGCTGCGGCTGCCGGTCTGGGTGCGGGAGCGGCAGCAGCTGGCGCCGGAGCTGCTGCGGCAGCGGCACCATCCGCGGCAGGAGCGGGCGCAGCAGCGCCGTCTTTGCGAAAGCGTGACGGCGCGTCGTCGGGAAACGCCTGCTCAGGATGAAGCTCGCGCGCGCGGGCGAGCAATACTGACTCGGCTTCGGGAATGTTCGGATCGGGCACGCAGCAATCTACCGGGCATACTGCCGCGCACGCTTCGTGATCGTAAAAGCCGACGCACTCGGTGCACTTCGACGGCACGATGTAGAAAATTTCCTGCGCGATCGCGACGCTCGTTGCGCCGTTGAGCTCCCAGGGAACTCCGCCCGCGTAAATCGCGGTGTTGGGGCACTCGGGCTCGCATGCTCCGCAGTTGATGCATTCGCTCGTGATAATCGTCGCCATATCCGCTCAGCTCCGACAGGTGCCGGATTAGATGTATTACCGGGACCAATGTTTAGAGTTAGCAAGCCTTAATCGGACCGGCAATCGCGCGATGCGATGCGTGCCGCGCCCCGGCTCCGCGGAATTCGCTTTTATGCGCATCGAGGTTATGACTATGCTGGCGCCGAAGCCGCAGTACCTCCTTTAGACTGCAGGAGTTCTCATGGATCTGAATTTCACTTCTGAAGACGAAGCGTTTCGGCTCAAGGTCCGCACCTTCCTCGAAGAAAATATTGCCAAGGCCGGAATCGGCGATACGCGCGAGGGCCGCGAGGACAAGGCCTGGCTCGACCGCGCCAAGGCATGGCAGCGCAAGCTGTACGAGGCCGGCTACATCGCACTCGCGTGGCCGAAGGAATACGGCGGGCAGGCGATGGATCCGGTCCAGCAATCGATCGTCAACGACGAGATGGTCCGCGTCCGCGCGCCATTTCTTATTGGCGGCTCTGGCCTGGGGATGCTCGGGCCGACGCTGATCTCATGGGGCACAGAGGAGCAGAAGCAGCGCTATCTGCCAAAGATTCTCACCGCGGAAGAAATCTGGTGCCAGGGATATTCCGAGCCCGGCTCGGGTTCCGATCTCGCTTCGCTCAAGACCAAGGCCGAGATCGTTGGCGACGAGTTTATCGTCAACGGGCAGAAGGTCTGGACCTCGGGCGCGCAGCACGCCGACATGATGTTCTGTCTCGTGCGCACCGATCCCGAAGCGCCCAAGCATCGCGGGATTTCCTACATCCTTATCGACATGAAGACGCCCGGCGTCACCGTGCGGCCCCTGGTGCAGATGACGGGCGATCGCGGTTTCAACGAAGTTTTCTTCGACAACGTTCACGTGCCGCGCAAGAACCTCGTCGCCAAGCTCAACGAGGGATGGATCGTCGCCAACGCTACGCTCTTTCATGAGCGCAATATGCTGGGCTCTGCCAGCGGCAGCGAGCAACGCTTCAACCGATTGCTGGCGCTGGCAAAAACGATTCAGCGCGGCGGCAAGCCGCTCACCAAGGATCCGGTCTTCCGCCAGCGGCTGGCCGATCTGGAAATCAAAGTCGCGGCGATGCGATTCAACTCGCTGCGCCAGCTTACCGATCAGATTCGCGGCAAGAATCCCGGCATCGAGGCGATGGTCAACAAGCTCGTCGGCACCGAGCTGAATCACGACCTCGCGACCGCGGCGATGGAAGCGATGGGCGATTACTCACTCGTCGCGCGCGAGGACGAGACTGCCATCGACAATGGCTACTGGCCGTATGAATGGATGTTCTCGCTCGGCCTCGTGATCGGCGGTGGCACGTCGCATATTCAGAAAAATATCATTGCGGAACGCGGGCTCAAGATGCCCAAGTCGCGCTGAAGCAGTACCAGGACCAGTCATGGATTTCGGACTCAGCGAAGAACAACAGCAACTTAAAGAGAGCGCGCGCACGCTCCTCACCAAGGAATGCCCGACCACGTTCGTGCGCAAGGTGATGGCGAGCGACGACGGCTATCCGCGCGAGCTCTACGATGAAATCGCGCAGCTCGGATGGAACGGGCTCATCGTGCCGGAGAAGTTCGGCGGTGCGGGCCTCGGCATGCTCGACATGATGATGCTGCTCGAAGAAGGCGGTTACGCGGCGATGCCCGGGCCGTTCTTGTTTTCGTCGGTGCTCGCCGCAAGCGCGCTGGCGCTCGGCGGTTCCGACGAACTCAACAAGAAGTGGTTAACCGCGATCGCCGAGGGCAAGGCAGTCGGCACGGTCGCGTTTGCCGAATCGAGCACCAGCGTCGACCCGCTCGATATCGCCGCGCGAATCAGCACAGGCGGCAGTGTCAGTGGCGTGAAGCATCTGGTGCCTTATGCGAATGCCGCCGATTTCATTGTCGTCGCGGCGAAAAATGATTCAGGTGCGATCGAGCTCGCGGTCGTCGAGAAGAACGCCAAAGGCGTTTCGATCAAATCGATCAAGCATCTCGATCTGACGCGGCGCGTCGCCACGGTCGAATTGAAGGACGCGCCGGCGACTATTCTTGGCGGCGCGGACTTGTATTCGAAAGTGATTCAGATCGGCGCGCTTGCGATCGCGGCCGATTCGCTGGGCGGCATGGAGCGCTCGCTCGAGATGGCGGTTGAGTATTCAAAAGTGCGCGAGCAGTTCGGCAAGCCGATCGGATCCTTCCAGGCGCTCAAACATGCCGCGGCGGAAATCGTGAGTGAGCTCGAGCCTGCCCGCGCGCTGCTCTGGTACGCGGCCTACGCCTACGACGCTGGCCTGCCCGATGCGGCGAAGATGATCGCGATGGCCAAGGCGCGGCTGTGCGATATCTACATGCGCGGCAGCGATCGCGCGGTGCTGATGCACGGCGGGATCGGTTTTACCTGGGAGCACGATATGCATTTGTGGTTCAAGCGCGCGCGCTTCAACGAATCCTACTTCGGCTCGCCCGCGTATCATCGCGAGATTGTCGCCGAGCTCGGCGGCTATTAGTTAGATGCCGTCGCGAGTGCCCATGAAGTTCGATCTGTTCTACCAACTGCCCGAGGCGGATACGCAGACTACTGCACGCCGTTATCGCGAGCTTGTTGACGAAGCGGTTGCCGCCGACATGCTCGGTTTCGACACGATCTGGCTCGCCGAGGTTCACTTCGCGCGGCATTTCTCGGTGATGCCGGCGCCGATGATGTTGCTTGCGGCGATCGCGGAGCGCACTACCCGCCTTCGGCTCGGGCAAGCGGTGAGCCTCGTGCCGCTGCATCATCCGATGCGCCTTGCCGAGGAGTTGGCGATGCTCGACGTGTTGTCGGGCGGGCGCGTCGAGTTTGGCGCGGGACGCGGCGCGTTCAACATGAACTATCGCGGCTATGGCGTCGATATGGACACGAGCCGCGAGCTGTTCGACGAGGGCCTCGAGTTCGTCAAGGCGGCGTGGACGCAGAAGCGCGTGAAGTTCTCTGGCAAGCATTTCACCGCCGACGGTATCGAGGTCATTCCCAAGCCGGTTCAGCAGCCGCATCCGCCGATTCGCCTCGCCGCCAACAGCCCCGACACGTTCGTCTATGCGGGCGAGCGCGGCTACCGGATTTTCGCGGGCGGGCCGGTGAATCCGTTTCCCGTCCTCGGCGATCGCCTGAAGATTTATGATGACGCGCTCAAGAAAGCCGGGCGCGAGCGCCCCGACGATTGGCTCGCGGGACTGTTGCTGGTGTTCGCGGGGCGCGATCGCGCGTCGGTGCGCGCCGTGATCGAGCCCAGCCTGCGCAACTACTTTCATTCGGTGACCGAGGTAATCGAGCCGCAATCGGACCTGCCTGTACATCGCGAGGAATTCGAAAAGCTGCGCGAGCGGCTCCGCGCGATGGATTACGACACTGCGGAATCGATAATGGCGGCCTACGGCGAGCCGGAATATATCGGCGACAAGATCGCCGAGCTGCGCGAGCGCTTTGGCTTCGATCGCCTCGTATGCTGGTTCGAAACGGGCGGAATCGCGGGGCATCAAAACGTGCTCGATTCGATGAAGCTGTTCGCCGAGCGGGTAATGCCGCGTTTTCAATAGTAACTACGCCGGGAAGAACTGAGTAATGGCTGACGACGACATCCTGGGCCGGACCTTCGAGGTGCCCGAGCCCTATATCGTGACGGCGGAGAAGATCGCGAACTTCTGCAAAGCGGTGGGCGAGACCAATCCGCTGTTTGTCAATGAGGCCGTGGCGAAAGCCGGGCCTTACGGATCGATTATCGCGCCGCCGGCGTTTGTTGCCTCGATGCGCCAGGGCGAGAATATCTTCGACAAGCTGCGCGCCGCGGGGCGCGGCGGCCTGATGGGCGGTATCGACATCGAGATCGGCGAACCGATTCGCGCCGGCGACGAAATCCGCGTCTCGTCGAAGGTCAAGGAGATCTACGAGAAGACCGGGCGCACCGGCACGATGACGTTTACGGTCGTGCGCTCTACGCTCAAGAACCAAAAGGGCGAAGTCGTCGCGCATATCGACTATCGCATGATGAATCGCGGACCTCGCAAATAGCAATTTCGTAGAAATCTAGTGGAGAAAATAAAATGGGTAGACTGAGTAATAAAGTTGCGGTGATCACCGGCGCGGCGAGCGGAATCGGGCGCGCAACCGCGATCAGGTTCGCGGGCGAGGGCGCCTCGATCGTGATTGCGGACCTCAATCGCGAAGGCGGCGACGCTGCCGTCCGCGACTGCAAGGAAAATGGCGGCAACGCCGTATTCCAGCTCACCGACGTTGCCAAAGAGGAGAATATCAAGAGCGCAATCGATCGCGCAGTCAAGGAATTTGGCCGTCTCGACGTGATCTACAACAACGCCGGCCTCGGCGGCGCGGTCGGTGCGCTCGAGAAGACGACGGCCGATAACTGGGACAAGAGCTTCGCGATTCTGCTGCGCGCGGTTTTCCTCGGTATCAAGCATGCCGTTCCTGAGATGCGCAAGGTGGGCGGCGGCTCGATCATCTCGACGGCTTCGATCGCGGGACTGCGCGGCGCGCCTGGACTCCATGCGTACTGCGCCGCGAAGGCCGGAGTGATCAGCCTGACGCGTTCGGCCGCGATCGAGCTCGCCAAGGAGAAGATTCGCGTCAATTGTATCTGCCCGGGACTGATCGCGACTCCGCTCACCTACAACCGATTGCCGGGCGGTGAGCAGACTGCGACGCAGCTATTCTCCGCCTTTCAGCCGTGGCCGCGCACCGGACGCCCGGAGGATATCGCCGCGATGGCACTGTTCCTCGCCAGCGACGACTCGGAATTCGTCACCGGTCAGGCGATGGTGGTAGACGGCGCCGCGACCTCGGGCATGAGCGCCGGCAATCTCCCGCAGCCGCAATCGGGCGCGCAATCGATGCTCGGCGACGAATGGTCGGGGCCGTCTTTCGAGATGAAGAAACCGCAGTAAGTCAGTTACTTCCGGATAGCAAACGGCGCACGCGAAGTAATTCACGTGCGCCGCACTATTTCTGAAGACCGGGTAGTATCTAGTCGCGCCCCCCAAGCTGGCTGCCGCTTGGAACGCCTCGATTTTCGAGGCTGCGCAGGATGTCGGTCTTCGTCACGATGCCGGCGAGCGTGCCGTCATCGTCAACCACGAGCAGCATCTGCGCCGAGCCCTCGCGCACCAGCAGGCGCAGCGCTTCATTGAGATCGCAATCGCGCATTACGCGCGTTGGATGCAAGTCGGCGACCTCGCGGACGTGGGTCTCGCTCCATTTCTCGGTCGCGATCCGGCTGACGTCGGCCATCGAGACCACCCCGCACGCACGCGCGCCGTCGTAAACTGGAAAGATCGAATGACGATGATGTGCTGCCACGCTTGCGACAAAGTCGGTCAGAGTTGCATCGGCCTGAGCCGACACGACGCGGGTCTGCATCACATCGGTGACTCGTGCCGTGCCGAGATCGGCAAGTTTCACAGCTTCGTGCAGATGCTGATCGCCCGATACTGAGGCCTCGCCTGAAACCGCATACGCGACAGCGGCGCCGATAAGGCTCGGGATGATGAATGAGTGAACGCCGGTGACTTCCGCGACGAACACGACTGCGGTGAGAGGCGTTTTGTAACCCGCCGCGATCATCGCGGCCATCCCGACTGCCGCGTAGAGATCGTACGTCGAGGTGTGGACGACGCCCTGCGCGAAAGCACTGCCGAGCGAGCCGCCGACCAGTACGAGCGGAACGAACACCGCGCTCACTCCGCCAGAGCCCAGCGAGAAGATCGACGCGGCCATCTTGAAAACGACGAATGTCAACAGCACGACGATCGGCAGCGGATGGCTCAGGACATAGCGCACGGCCTCGTAGTTGGGGCCGATCGGAATGATGTTGCCGGGAAAGATCGAGATGAATGCGAGGCCGCATAGCGCCGTGCCGAGGCCGCCGATGGTCAGCTTCAATGTGTGCGGGATGCGTGCGTGAACGAATGCGACGCGCACGCGGCGGAACGTAATGTCGAAGATGAGCGCGACCACGCCGATGCCGACGCCAAGGACCGCGGACCATAGCACGTCCATCGTTGCGAACTGCGCCGTGCCGACGAAACCGAAGAGCGGCGCCGTGCCGACGATCGAGGCGAGCGTACCGTAAGCGACCACCGAGGCGATGAGCGCCGGCAGCAGCGCCTCGTGCGCGAGGTCGTCCTTGTACGGCATCTCCATCGCGAAGACGATACCCGTGAGCGGCGCGCGGAAAACGGCTGCCATACCGGCGCCCGCGCCTGCGATCAGCATGATTCGCCGATCGCGCGATTCGAGGCCGAAGCGCCGCAGCTTCGTCCATAGCCACGATCCGATCGCACCGCCGCCGTAGATACTCGGGCCTTCGAGTGCTGCGCTGCCGCCTGAGCCGACGGTGGTGACGGCGGCGAGCAGCTTCCACCAGAACGAGCCCATTGCGATGTCGCCCTGGTGATCGTGATAGGAGCGGATGATCTCTTCGCTCGAATGCTCATTGGGGTCGGGCGTCAGGAACTGCATGATGAGCCCGGTCAGTGTGAACCCGCCGACGAGTCCGACGACAATCGCCCAATGATGCGCAAGATAGTAAGGCAGAACCGCCGCCCAAATCGTATCGAGAGTGAGCAGCGCGATACCCGTGATCAGCAGGCCCGTAACCACGCCGATAATCGGCGCAATCAGAAGCCACTTCTGGATATCGCGCGAATAAGTAGCCGCCAGGTCCTCATGCACGAGGGCCGTGTATTTTCGTAGCAGTGGATGGTTGAAGAGGCGTGATTCGTTCACGTTCGCAAGGATTCCCACCCGGGACGCCTGCCTTTCTATCTACTCCTTCAGCAGATGTGCTAATAAACCGTTCTTTGTCGCTTTCTGACACATATCAGACGTTCGAGTGATACTGGAGGCAACATCGCTGGTACGGTCGCCCCTGAATCGCAGCGATAACAGCAAACTCAGTCACTGATACAGCAGGTTCTGACATTAAACAAACAATTTGCGAGAATTCTCTCGCCTGAACATCCGGTATGTTATAAGGCTCGACGCAATCTCGCGTAAACTCTGCCAGCATGCAGTGTATGTCGGGAGGGCGCCGCAGCAGGCTAAGTGGCACGGCTATTGAATATATCAAGGATTTGGAGCCGCGCGATAATTTGAGGATGGGAGGATCACCATGAGCGACGATACATCGGGGAAAATGCTGAACTCTGATGTGCGCATCTTTTTGGTCGAGGACAATCCCGACCACGTCTTTATTGCGCTCACCGTGATCAGGCAGGTACTCGGCGAAGCTATCGATATCATTCATGCTGAGGATGCCCGCGAAGCCATGGATACGCTGGCGCGGTTCACCGAGTTTGATCGTCCCGACCTGATTCTCGTCGATTTGCGTCTGCCCGATAACGGCGGCTTTGCCGTGCTGCAGGCCGTGAAGAGCAATCCTGAACTCGAGACTGTACCAGTCTTCGTGATCACAAGCTCGCTCTATGATCGCGATATCGCCAAGAGCTATGAGCTTGGCGCGTCTGCCGTGCTCTGCAAGCCGCTGTCGCGCGCGCGCTTGCGCGACGAGCTGGTGCGTATTGGTGCCTTGCCGCCCTCGGCCCGCAGCGAAGACACGCCTTTCGGCAACTAGCCAACGCGTCGCGCGACGCGCACTTGACCGTCGCTCATCCAAGTAGGATTCTCGCGATCTATCGTTGACCGTTGACGAATTCTCATCTCCAGGAGCGAGCGTGAAGCCCTACACATTCGAAAAGAGCGAGGCGCTCTTCGAGCGCGCCAAGAAAGTCGTCCCCGGCGGTATCTACGGCCATCAATCGCCGCTGCTGCTGACCAAGGGCGCGTATCCATCGTTTTTTGCGCGCGGCGAAGGCTCGCACGTATGGGACGTCGATGGCAACGAGTACATCGACTACCTCTGCTCGTACGGCCCCATCATCGTCGGCCATCGCCATCCCAAGGTCGAGGAAGCCGCGAAGAAGCAGATGGATCTTGGAAACTGCTTCAACGCTCCAACACCGATGTGGGTCGAGCTCGCCGAGCATCTCGTATCGATCACACCCTTCGCCGATTGGAGCGTGTTTGCGAAGAACGGCTCCGACGTCTGCACCTATGCGACCGTCGTTGCGCGGCATGCGACCGGGCGCCCGAAAATCGCGATGTGCCAGGGCGCGTACCACGGCGCTCACGCATGGTGTACGCCAGTTGCGAGCGGCGTCACCACAGAGGATCGCGCGAATATCGTTTACTTCCGCTTTAATGATCTCGAAAGCCTCAATCGCGCCGTTGCGGAGAATCATGGTCAGCTCGCGGGCGTGATCATCTCCCCGTTTCGCCACGACGCCGGTCACGACTCAGAACTGCCGGTCGAAGGCTTCCTCGCCGGGGTGCGTAAAATCTGCGACGCCAAGGGCATTGTGATGATCCTCGACGATGTGCGCGCCGGCTTTCGCCTCCACATGGGCGGCTCGGGTGAGCTCTTTGGCGTGCGTCCCGATCTCTCGACCTACTGCAAGGCTATCGCCAACGGCTATCCGCTCGCGGCCTGCCTCGGGCGCGACAGCCTGCGCAAGGCGGCGCAGGAAGTGTTCTTCACGGGATCATATTTCACCAGCGCCGTGCCGATGGCGGCGAGCCTCGCAACTCTGCGCGAGCTCCAGGCGAGCGGCGGTATCGAGCGGATGCGCACCCTCGGCGAAAAGCTGCGCGCCGGGATGCTCTCGCAGGCACGCAGCCACGGAATCGAAGTGACCTATTCAGGCCCGCCCGCGCTGCCCTACATGACGTTCAAGGCCGACGGCGATCGCTTCGATCGCAACAAGCTCTTCTGCGGCGAATGCTCCCACAACGGAATCTATTTCGCCCCCCGCCACAACTGGTTCCTCTCGGCAGCGCATACCGATCAAGACATCGACCGCACGCTGGAAGTGACCGACAAAGCCTTCACCGTTGTAAAGAAACAGTTTGGCGACTGATCGCGATCACAATAGGAAAGCGCTACGCGCGCTAACTGATACCGGCAGCTTCGGTGCCACCAAAGAGTCCTCGACTCCGGTCGGGAGGATAGCCTGTTTCGTTTTTGACTGAAGGAAATAATAGTGGGGCGCGCGTCCTTGCCCGCCGTTGATTGCGCGGAATTGCTTTTCGGCGCCACCTTTTATCAGCATCGAAGGCACACAACGCGTCATCTCAATGGCGGGCAGAGACGCTTACCCCGGTAAATTTCAGAGTTTTGCTTTGCCTTTCAAATCGCGGGCCACTTGTCGTTCCAGGGACGCGCCTGCTCGTATGCATACGACGCCTGCAGTACGAGATCTTCGCGGTAACGCTCGGCTACGATCTGTAAACCGCATGGCAAGCCCGAGTCGGTGAAGCCCGCGCGCACCGATGCTGCCGGATGGCCGCTCAGGTTGAACGGATACGTGAACACGACCGCGTCGAGGCCGTCTTTCAGCGGTACTCCGTTGATCTCGCTCGGCATCGGACCCTTTGCGGGAAATGCTTCCGTCGGCAGAACAGGCGTGAGCAGCAGATCGAAGCGCTCGAACACGCTGCGGCACCATTCGTTAAACTCAAACCGCCGCCGATATGCCGCGCCGTAATGCTTCCATGTGATGCGCTCAGCGGCTTCGGTGCCCGCGATCCACGCGCGGCCGAAATCGTCGTGATGCTTCGCCATCATCTCGTGCAGCGCCGCATAGCTCTGCGTGCCGCCGAGGCGCATCCAGGCCCCGCCGGTCTCAGGAACGGGATCGTCAATTGTCGCCACGTCGTGACCCGCGTCTTTGAAGACCGCGACCGCTTTTTCGATCTCGCGCATCACGTCGCGCTGCACGATCTTTCCGAAGTCAGGATGAAACGCGATGTGCAGCTTTTTCGGCAGGCGCTCGAGAATCGCCTGGTATGAGATTCCCGGATGCGGCACGGAGTCGGGATCGATGGGATGATAACCGACGACCTGGTCGAGAAAGAGCGCCGAGTCGCGGACCGTCCGCGTGAGCCCGCCGACGACGGCCGTGTCGTTCCAGTTGAGCATGCCGAGGAGCGGCTCGCCGGGGATTCGGCCCTTGGTGGTTTTGAGGCCGTAGCATCCGGTGTAACAGGCCGGGATACGAATCGAGCCGCCGCCGTCGGAGCCCGTCGCCAATGGTAGGATTCCGCCGGCGATCGCCGCCGAGCTTCCGCCCGATGATCCGCCGGGCGTGCGTTCGAGATTCCATGGGTTGCGCGTCGGGCCGAAGAGCAGGTTCTTCGTGAAGGCGGTGTAGCCGAACTCGGGTGCGTTGGTTTTTCCGATCACGATCGCGCCGGCTGCCTTGAGCCGCGCGACCTCAACTGAATCGTGCTCGGGAAAATGATTGCGAAACGGCTTGGAGCCGAACGTGGTCGGCAATCCCGCCGCGTCCTCGAGATCCTTCACGCCGAGCGGCAATCCCGCGAGCGGTCCGACTTCCTCCTTGCGCGCGATCTTCTCATCCATCGCGCGCGCCTCGGCCATCGCCTCGTCGAGCCTGAGCGCGCACATCGCGTTGACTTTTGGATTAACCGTTTCGATGCGCCCGATCGTCGCAGTCATCAACTCGCTGGGCTTGAGCTCCCGTCTGCGGATCATCGCGGCAAGCTCGTACGCTGGCTTCCAATGCAGTTCGGACATCGCAACACCTCCGGCCTGATGGCGGATACTTACTACGGCAGGGCCAACCGGTGAAAGTTCAAAACAATGCTGGGTGGCTTGCGCGCCGCGGGCTGAGCCCAGGATATTTGACTCCCTAACGAGTGTTAGATACCGTTTTGTCGAGCGGAGACTTGAAGATGGTGCGTAAGGAAGGCGCGGCGCGGGCAGGCGCGAAGGTTGTCGATCTGAGGAAGCCTGCCGACACGCGCGACCGCGTGTTGCAGGTCGCGCAGACGCTCTTCGCCGAGCGCGGCTATCGCGGCACCAGCCTGCGCGATATCGCCAAGCGCATCGGGATCAAGGCGCCCTCGCTGCTGCATCATTTTCCCTCCAAGCAGCAGCTCTACGTCGCCGTGCTCGATCGCATGTTTGAGAGTATCGAGGATTCCGCCAACGCGATCGCGTGGGCGCGCGAGGATCGCCAGGCGCAGATGCGTCAGGCGATCACCGATGCGATCGATTTCATGGTCGCGCGGCCCGACTTCGTGCGTCTGCTCTGGATGGAAATGGCGGACGAGAGTGGAGTCGGCCGCCAGGTGCTGAAACGCCGCCTGCCGCCGCTGTTTTCAACGGCGGTCAATTTCATTTTTCGAGGCCAGCGTGAAGGTCAGTTCCGATCCGAGGTCGAGCCGAATCACTTCATGTGGAGCCTGCAATCCATCACGATTGGATTTTTCAACACGGCGGCAATGCTCAAGCGGTTGTGGGGCGTCAACCTGCTTGAGCCGGAAACAATCGAGCGTCGTAAACACGAAGTCATCGACATGGTCTCGCGCACACTGTTCGTGGACCGGCCGTCGATCGCGGAGTAGTCGCGCACTGACCAGAATCGCTCATCGCTATTCAAAGGAGTTAGCATGAAGTTCGGCACTTTCTATGAGCATCAGCTTCCACGGCCCTGGGTTGAAGGCGGCGAGCAGAAACTCTTTCAGGATGCGCTCGACCAGGTCGAGCTCGCGGATCGGCTCGGCATCGACCACATGTGGGAAGTCGAGCATCACTTCCTCGAAGAGTATGCGCATTCGTCGGCGCCCGAGATTTTCCTCGCCGCGTGCAGCCAGCGCACGAAGCAGATTCGCCTCGGCCACGGTATCGTGCTGCTGCCGGCCGGCTACAATCATCCGGCGCGAGTTGCGGAACGCATTGCGACTCTCGACCTCGTTAGCAACGGTCGCGTCGAGTTCGGCACCGGAGAATCGTCGGCCGAGCTCGAGCTCGGTGGCTTTCGCATCCCGCGCGCCGACAAGCGCGATATGTGGCTGGAATCGCTTGGCGCCATCGCCAGGATGTTCGTCGAAGATCCGTTTCTCGGCCACAAGGGCAAGTACTTCGAGATGCCAGTGCGGAACGTAGTGCCGAAGCCCGTACAGAAGCCGCATCCGCCGCTGTGGGTCGCGTGCTCGCGGCGTGAGACGATCCATCTCGCGGCTAAGCTCGGAATCGGCGCGCTGACCTTTGCGTTCGTCTCGCCCGAGGAGGCGCGGCAGTGGGTCAACGATTACTACACGACACTCGAGAACGAGTGCGAGCCGATCGGCTACGCGATCAATCCGAATATCGCGATCGTGACTGGCTTCATGGCCGATGAAAATGCCGAAAAGGCGCGCCTTGCCGGCGAGGAGGGATTGAGATTCTTCTCCTACGCGCTCGCGCATCATTATGTGTTCGGCAAGCACGAGCCCGGCAAAACCGACATCTGGAAGAACTACAAGGCGAGCCCGATGAGCGTGCCGGGGATGGACGGATCCAACTCGTGCGTCGGCACACCCGATCACATTCGCAATCGGCTGCGCGAATACGAAGAAGCAGGCGTCGACCAGGTCGTCTTCATCTCGCAGGCGGGCAACAACAAGCACGAAGACATCTGCGCGTCGCTCGATTTGTTCGCGAACAAGGTGATGCCGGAGTTCAAGGAGCGCGAAGAAAAACGCGCCGCGCAGAAAGCCGCAAAGCTGGCCCCCATCCTCGAAAAAGCAATGAAGCGCAAACCCGCACCGTCGATCCCAAAGAGCGAAGGTCCGACAATCGTTCAGGCCGGCATGCTTCCGTAGTTCGAAACTCGATCTTTGCAGAGAAAGGCCGCTTCTCACGAGGAGCGGCCTTTTTCTTTTAGCGCATCGTTATTCGGAGCGGCGTGGAATGATTTCCGCGTGATCGATTCGCCCTAACGACATCGCGGCTACGGCCATCAGAAGCGTCACTACCAGCGCGGCTGTCATACTTGCCGCGGCGCCGATGTGCGCGATCGTTTGGCCCATGATCCAGGGAACCGAGACTCCGCCGCGCGCGGCGCCTGCCGCCACGATCGAGGTCATCCTGCCGGTCTCGTCTGGAAAACGCGCGGCGCCGATCGCGATCATGTTCGGAAATATCGGGCCGAAACCGAATCCGATTAGGAAAACCCCGCACGCCGCGGCGAGGGTGAGGAGTCCTGTGCCGAACAGCACCATCGATGCGATCAGGTTGGACAATCGCGCAAAACGAATCGTCAAACGATGCTCTTGATTCAATTCGCAAATAACTTTACGCGCGTTCGGCCTTGTTCAGCGCCCGCGTCGGATCCTTCGTGAGGTCGGCCTTGAGGAATTCGGCGCTCTCGGGAATCGCCATGCGGAAATCGTCGAGATGCTCGATCTGGGCCTTGAAGTCGCTGCCCTTGATATCGAGGAGGTGGCCGCCGCCGGAACGATCGTCGCTCAGAAAATGGAGATGCCATCCTGCGATGTTGACGGTCTTGGCGTATGCTGGCGTCCAGAATCCGACGAGTGTGCCGATGGCGTCCGCGAAGTGGAACTCCGCCTGACTCGCGGCCGCATCGACGAGGCCCGCTCCCGCCTTCTTGCAAACCGCGCGCGTGTGGACGTGGCTCGCGCGCCCGTCGATACGGACGGCGAAAAACAGATTGTCGGACTGGCGCAACGCATCGAGCTGCTTCAGCAGATCGTCGATCGAACTCACGCTTTGCAACTCGACCGTTCGCTCGGGATGAAAATCCGTCACGACCGCAAATGGCGCGAGATCGGAATCAGCGGCCTCTCGTATCGCGCCGACTCCGGGAACGCTCCAGAAGCGGCCGTCGAGCACAACCATCTCGCCGTCGAGGTCGGCGAAGGTCCCGAGGCCAAGATCGCCGTGGCGCTTGAGCTCGCCCACGGTGACCACGCCTTGCGAGATACCCTCGACGAGCGCGCCCGAAGTCGAGACCTGGAACAGCGTGGCGTGCGGGACTTCGAGATGATCGGCGAGCGCGCGCATCACGATGTGTTCGAACGGCTCGCCCGTCGCCCGCGCGCGCTCCTCGAGCGCATCCATCAGCGTCTGTGAGATTTCACATTTCAGACTCGGCATCAGGGCTGCGTTTAATCGACCACCGCGATATTTACCGGTGGACGCAACTCGGCGCAGACGGCGAGTGCGGGATGAATGTCGTTCTTCAGAAAATTTTCGAGTAGCTTCTCGTCGGCGGATGCTCCGCGCTTTAGCGCAGGAAATGTCACCTGGCGCAGCGCATACTCGAAGCGTGGCGCCCATTTGCGCGTGCCGAGGCGCGCCGTCGTCGAGCAGTTGTCGACCATGAACGAGATGCCGCGATAGTGCATGTAGGGATTGAGCGAATCGACCGCCTCGATGATCGATTCGTTGGCGATCTCTGAATATGGGTGCCCCTTTTCCTTCAGCACATCGACCTGCGCCATCATTGCGGCGACGTAGATTCCCGCGGTGATGGGATCGAGCGGGATCTGGTAGTGGCTGCGATTTGCGCGCACGCCGACTCCAACCTGCCACATCTCGCCGCCATCGATTTTGCTCATCGGGAAGCGCTTGAGGCGCTGACTCGCAGTCACTACGCTGCGAATCTCGTTGCCCGACGACACTTCATCGTAGATCTCATAGAGAATGTCGAACGACGGCTGATAGGCCGACGAATATGCGCGCTTGAAGACCTCTTGATCGGCGGCGCTCAGCGATTCGTAGACTGCGAGGATGCCGCGCTCGGAAATCGTCGATGAGATCGGGCCGGTGATCGATTCCGCCGAATTGACGAACGCCTGCTCCTTTGAGAGGCCCTCGCCGCGGAACCATTGGTAGAGCCCTTCGACGATTCCGTGCACGGCGCCGAGCAGGATCCCGCGTTCGCCGAAAATGTCCGAGCGGTATTCGGACTCGAGCGTCGTCTGGAACGTGCAGGGCGAGCCGATCGCCGTCGCCCATCCGAGCGCGTAGTCGGTCGCGCGCCCGTTGACATCCTGTTCGATGGCGAAGCTCGCGTTGATTCCGGCGCCGTCGATCTCGCGCCCCTGCTCATAGAGCCGGCGCACCGAAGGGCCCATGCCCTTGGGGCATACGGCGATGACGTTGATGTTCTTGGGGAACGAATCGCCGACGTTCTTGAGGTGGCCGAGCAGGAATCCATGTGACAGGCCGAGCGTTGCGCCGGGACGGATCGTCTTGAAGATTTTCGGATATTCCTCGGCCTGCGCGCCGTCGGCGATCAAAAGAAGGACGAGATCGGATTCCGCGATGACCTGGTACATCTCGCCGAGCGTGCCGTCGGCGCGGCTGAATCCGACCGCCTCGGCCGCCGCGATTGACGGTGAGTTAGCGCGGAGACCCACTTTGACGCGGATCCCGGTTCCCGCCAGCGAGTCGCGCAGATTGCGCGCCTGCGCGGGTCCCTGCGACGACCAACCGATAACGCCGATCTGCTTGATGCCATCGAACGCTTGCGGGAGCAGTCCGAACAGCCGCCGCTTGCCGCGCACGATGAATTCATCGCGGCTCGCGAGAACGATCTTTTCTTTGGTGAAAGTACTGGTCGTGAATTGCAGGTTCATGGTATTCGCGCGCCCCGTCGCTCGGCCATTATGATTGAACTCCCATGGATATCGCAGCGAATGAACGCAGACAAACATCCCTTCCCGGTGCGGGAAGCTCACGCACAGGCAGACGACCTAACCCCTAGCCGCTTGCCGCATCGGGAAGGGGAACCAGAAGCCTCCGTCCGCTGGTACGCAGTTGAAACTGCTTTGGGTCTAATCGGAGGCGGTTGGATTTGGTGCGCTGTTTACTACACGGATCCACTTGGTCGGATAGCCGCGGCATTCGCCGGGATGCACGAGCTGCTCTTTGAGCGTGTTGGTATCGACGACCATGATCGTTGCATCGATCCAGCGCACGTTTGTATAACCGGAATCAGCGCATGCCTGCTTGCCGACTACGAGCGTCGCGACGTTGCGATCTGGCTTGCCGCGAAACACTACAGAGCCGGCTGGAATATTTGGCGTGTGATCCACCAGCGTCGCGATGTAGTTGGTGCCCCGAATGAGCTGATCGTTCGAGACCACGACTTGGAGCGGCCGGCCCGGATACACCGCCGACCAGGTGCCGAGCAGGGTCTTATTGGGATTCGGTGGCGGCGTCGGCGCGACCGGAACGTAAACAACTTGCGGCGGGTTAGGCTTATCCGGCGCCCATGGCCCAGTAGTGCATCCCGTGAGGCTGCCGAGAAAAATCAACGCACCCAGTTCGAGCGCAAGCATTGCCCGGCGAGGCGCGGCTTCATGGCGAAGGCTCATCTGTTTCCTCCCTCCGAGCCTGTCGCGATAGCCAACTCTGTCGCGCAACCGCGAGTCATCGGAGCCAGCAGAGCATATTTGGCGCTCTAGCTACGATCAATTCGCAAGATCAAACCGATCATTGTGCGTGGATTCGACTTCTGATGCGGCGTAGGTTGCGATTACGTTTTAGGTTGAGGAGCGAATCGATGGGCGCATCAGAGGAAAAGACGAGAGCTGCCACGTCGCAGCTCGATCCTGCACGCAAAGCGGCGGTATTCACCGACGTGCTGCGCCAGTTCGGCAGCGGCCAGAAAGTCGATCCCGCGGATTGGGCGGATTTCGTCAGGGCGCAGAATGAGGGCCTCGTGACCGGTCCCGAGGCGGGCCAGCGAGTTCCCGATTTTGAGCTGGCGGATCAGAACGGCAGGAGCTGGAAGCTCAATGATCTGATGGGTGCGAACGGGTTGCTGCTCGTTTTCACGCGCAGCGCCGATTGGTGACCCTACTGCCGCAGCCAGCTCGTTGAGCTGGAGCAATCGCGCGCGGCGCTTGAGGCGGAAGGTATCCACGTCGCGGCGATCAGTTACGATTCGCAGGCCGTGCTGAGACGTTTCGGCGACGCGCAGAAGATCGGCTTCCCCATGCTCTCGGACAACGGCAGCGCCGTTATCCGCAAGTTCGGCATCCTTAACACCAACGTTCCCGAAGGCCATCCGTTCTACGGCATCCCGTTTCCCGGCGACTATCTGCTCGGCGCCGATGGAACCGTCCGTGAAAAGCTCTTCCTGCCTGATTACCAGACGCGCGCGAGTGCTGCCGAAGTGCTGCTGCGCGATTTCGGCAAGACCAACGGCGGACACTCCGTCACGATCCGCGCCGAAGATGTCGAAGCGAAGCTGACGTTGTCGTCGGGCCGCGTCGTTCCAGCCCAGCAGATCGCGGTCGCGATCGAGTTCACGATCGCGCCGGGCTGGCACATCTACGGCCAGCCGCTGCAGCAATCGTACGTCGCGACCGAGGTAGCATTCGATACGAGCCTCGTCGCGACTCAGGCTTATGATTTTCCGCCGGCGACGCCGGTTAACTTCGAATCACTGGGAGAGCGCCTGCCGGTTTACTCCGGCAGTTTCAAAGCGACCGGCCGAATCATCACGAAGCTCGGCATCAAGCCCGGAGAGTACAAGTTAGCCGGCACGCTCAAGTTCCAGGAATGTAGCGATCAGATCTGCAAGCTGCCGCAGAAGATCGCATTCGAGATTCCAATCCAGATCGAAGCAATGGCCGCCGCGGCAAAGTAGCACACCGCGGCGGCAGGGTGAGGTTATTTAAGATGCACCGATCGCGCGAAGCGCGATGATCGTCAGGGTTCCACGAGGTAGCGAGCTACAGCAAACCTGACACCCGAGTCCAAAGCGAAGGCGTTGCCTCCGGCGACAATTTTCCCATCGGACTGGAGAGCGACTCCATTCGCGGCGTCGTACCGCAAAATATCAAACGGCCCTTCCACGAATTGAGTGCTTACAATCCCACTCTGCCCGAATGTGAGGTCGAGGCTTCCGGAAGGCAGTACCCGCGCGATTTTGAACGCCGTGCCTGCTCGGTCTGGGCCTGCGCTATACCCCGCCACAACGATATCGCCAACCGTATCTCCCGCGGACTCGATTGCGATCGCGTTCGGATGCGCGTCCAATCCGCCCACACCGAAACTGAGCTTGCCGGTGCCATTGAAACTGGGATCGAGAGCGCCATCGGTCTTGTTCAAACGTGCCACGTAAAAGGCATTCGAGATCGAATACTGGCGAGAGCCGGCGGCGACGATCTGGCCGTCTCCGTCGATAGCAACGGCACGTGCATACTCGCATTCGTGGGCCGCGAACTGGACGACACTCGCTCCGCCAGTTCCAAAGCTGGCGTCCGCCGTGCCGTCGGCGAGAAACCGCGCGACTACAAATTCGCCGCAAGCGGCGGTCCCGGTCATTCCCCCGATTACGATTCCATCGTCGCTCTGGATCGCGATGGCGGAGGCACGTGCGATGGAATTGCCGAGAGTGGTTTTCACTACGCCATTGGTTCCGAAAGTCGTGTCGAGGCTGCCATCGGTGTCAAAGCGCATCAAAATGAGTTCATTGTTTTCCGCCGTCCCGTTGGTTGAGTCGGTGCCGGCGACGACGTACTTGCCGCTTGATTGCGTCGCGATCGACGTTCCGTATCCAAATGGATGGCCCGATACTCTGTGCAATACCAACCCGCCAACTCCGAAGCTTGAGTCCAAGCTGCCATTTGGCTTGTATTTCGCGAGTGAAAACTCGGTTGGCGTCGCTCCGGCAGCGACGATCGCGGCGTCCGAGGGCAGGATAACAGCGGAGAATCCGCGCCCGGCGGCCGGGTTGGTTACCTCACCATCTTTGCCAAAACTGGTGTCACGGGAGCCATCGGGATTAAGCCGGAGCAGAAGTTCGCCCTCCTGATTGGCATCCAATCCGGTGAGCACTGTGTCTCCATCGTTCTGAATCGCTACGTTTTCCGCGCGGCCGGAAGGCCCAACGACCTTTCCGGCAGCACCAAAGGTGGGATCCAGATTACCCGGAGCGCAGTGAGCGGTGCTCGGAAAAGCAGTGCTTGCCAGGAAAGCCACCGCTAAGGTTACAGGCCACGAGATATAATTCAGACTTCCGCTCCGTCTGACCATGAAACCCCCAATCGTGAATGAAAGATTTATCGGTTCGGCTAAAAGCGGCGAGACGAAGCTAAAGGATGCTTTAGTTATTGTCAACCTCTCCCGTGACGTAACGGGAGAGGGTTCAGAGAGAGGTGATGACTTTTAGTTAAATCTTGTAAACCTGGGCGACGTTTTCGCCGAGGATTGCGCGCTTGCCGGAATCTTTCATCGGCGCGATGAGGCCTTGCAGTTCTTCGAGGTAGTTGCCCGGGTGGTCGGGATGCGGGTAGTCGCTGGCCCAGAAGAACTTGTTCTCACCGACGATGTCCATCATGGCCGCGATCGTGCGCTCGTCGGGATCCGCCGAGATGTAGCATTGGCGCTTGAAGTAGTAGGACGGCTTTTCCTTGAGGCGCACCGTCGCGCCGAGCGTCGTGCCGTTGAAGATCGCGTCGGCGCGATCGAGGAAGTAGCCGATCCATCCGGCCTGCGCTTCGAGCACGACCGTGCGCAGCTTCGGGAAGCGATCGAATACTCCGAGCTGGAAGAACGTGGCGAAGGCGTGCTGCACGCCCTGCGCCGCGAACAGATCGAAGTACCACGCGGCCCACTGGAAATTGTCGTAGCGGTGATGGATGCCGTAGTCCGCCGGCTCGAAGGTCGGATGAATCGCGAACGGCACGTCGAGCTCCTGCGCGACGGCGAAGACGCGATCGTGAGCCGCATCGCCATGCGGCACGCGCGTGATGGTGAACGGGCAGACGAACGCGCCTTTGCATCCGTCTTTCACTGCGCGCTCGAGCTCGCGCGCCGCTTCGGCCGGATCGCCGAGCGAGATGTGCGCGATGGGAACGAGGCGGCCGCCGGAGTCGCGGCAGAAATCGGCGATCCATCGATTGTAGGCGCGGCAGTACGCGGCTGAGAGTTCCGCGTCGAACAACTCCGCTTCCCACAGGAGCCCGATCGTCGGATACAGGATCGCCTTCGCCATCTGCTCCTGGTCGAGCAGCTTGAGGCGCTCCTTCATGTCCATCGTGCCGAAGGCCGCGCCCTTGAGGTACGTATCCTCCGGCTTGGGAGTCATGCGGCGCACGTCTTCGGGTTTGACCTCGCCCTTCATCAAGCTTTCGCGCATCTTGCGCGCGTCATCGACCTTGCGGCCCATCCCGCCGAGCGAGCCGAGCAGGCCGGCCGTCGTCATCTTGGCGCGCTTCTGATCGATCTCGAGATATTCGAAACCGTCGTCGCCAACGCGGATCCGCATCGCACGTTCGCGATACTTGGGATCGATGTACTTGTCCCAGAGATCGGGCGGCTCAAGGATATGACCGTCGCAATCGATAACTGTCGCTTCCGTTTTCATTGCATCAGCTCCAAGGAGTTTCGATTTGATTGTCGATCAGAAAATCGCCAGCGGATTCACCGGCGACGCCGTGCCGCGCTCGAGGATCAGCGGCGCGAGGATGAACTGGAACTCGTAGCGCTTGAGGCGATGGGCCGCTGCGCTGACGGCGTCGAGGTCGGCGTTGTCGATCAGATGCATCCCCATCGTGACGAGCGTGCCGACGTGGATTGGCAGCGGAATATCGTCGTAGCCGCTGGAGATAACGTCGCTCACGCCGTCGCATCCGAGCATCGCGATCTTGCGCTCGTGCAGCCAGGGCAGGCAGGTCGCGTCGAGGCCCGCCATCCCGCCGCGCATCGGCTCCCACGCGCCCTTGGCCTTGCGCCGCGCCGAGCGCCCGGTGCGAAGCATCAGCACGTCACCTTCCTGGACGCGCGCACCGTGCGCCTTTTCCGCGGCGTCCAGATCTTCGGGAAAGATACGTGCGCCCGGCTCCATCCAATCGACGTTCTGCAGCCGCGGGATGTCGATCAGCACGCCGCGCGTGACGATGCCCTCGCGCGCGACCGTGATCGCGCACTTACGTGCGCCGTGCGAGCCGACCTCGCTCGCGTCGAAGCCGTTGTACATCTTCTTTTGCCAGAACACGTGGCAGAGCGCGTCGATATGCGTGTTGGCCATGCCATGCGGCGCGATCGCGAAGTAGTCGCCCGAGTAGGGCAGCGCCTGGTGATGAGCGTCATTGCCGGATTGCACCATCAGATGCGTCACGGGAGTGGGATTATCGGCGGCGGGCATCGTCGCGAGCGGCAGCGCCATCGAAACGCTCTCACCCGTTTGCACGAGCCTGGCGGCTGCGGCGCTCTTGGCGGGCGTGATGAAATTGAGCGCGCCGCGCTCGTCATCCTTGCCCCAACGACCCCAGTTGCTGAGCTTCTCGAACAACCCCCTGACTTCCGAAGACGAGAGCCGCGCCGCCATGTTAGATTCTCCGTAGTTGGATTTGAGTCCCTAATAGCACAGGCGGCGCCGATCGGAATAACTGAACGACCGGTATGGCGCGGGCGTGAGGAACGTGGCAAACGACTACATCGACGCGGCTCGGCTCTATCACGAGATCACCAAGCATTCGTACACCAGCGTGCGCACGGCGATGCATCGGCTCGACTGGGAAAATCGGCCGATGCCTTACAAGGTGTATCCGCATGCGGCGTCGGTCGCGCTGCCGCGCGATATTGCCCTCGCCTCGATACCGACGCTCGAGGCGATCGCCACTGAGACGCGGCAGGATCTGAACACGCCGATCGGAGTCGAGAACCTGACGCGAATCTTCTTTTCGTCCGACGGGCTTACGAAGCATCGACGCGTCGATGGCATGGATTATCACTTCCGCGCGGCGCCATCGGCGGGAGCGCTCTATCCAATCGAGATTTACCTGGCCGTCGCGGACGTCGAGGGTATCGAGGCCGGGCTCTATCATTTCTCGCCGGCGGACCTGAAGTTGCGCGGACTCAGGCGCGGCGACTGGCGCGAGCTTATCGCGCGAGCGGCCGCGAGTCGGCCATCGCTCCGCGAGGCGCGCGCGATCGTGATGCTCACCGCGATCTTCTGGCGCAGCACCTGGAAGTATCGCGCGCGCGGATATCGCTACTGCTTCTGGGACGCCGGCACGATGCTCTCGAACATGCTCACCGCGACCGCGGCGGATTCGATACCGGCTGAAGTCGTAACTGCATTCGCGGATCCTCCGCTCGAAGAGCTGCTTGGAATCGACGGCGATCGCGAGGCGATGGTCGCGCTGATTCCTCTCGGCGCCGATGCGAAGCCGGTGCAGCCCTCGCCCGAGCTCTCGCCGTTTCCCTTCGAATCGGTGCCGCTATCGTCCGAGCAGGTTGACTACGAGGATCTGCGCAAGATTCAGCGCGAGGCGCGGCTCATCACTGTCGATGAGGTCGCATCGATCGCCGACGCGCCAATCACCGATGCGCCTGGATCTGCCGGCGAGTCCCTCCGCTTTGAGCCCGCCTCCGATTCACTCGCACTCGGTGAGACGATTCTGCGCCGCGGCTCCACGCGCATCTTCGCCCAGGAACCGATCGAGGCGAGCGAGCTGCAATCGATCATGATCGCATCGAACGCTCATCTGCGAGCCGATGTCCCGAGCCTCGTCGAAACCTATCTGATCGTGAACGCCGTCGACGGGATGGCGTCCGGCTCCTACTACTTCGATCGCGTCTCGGGCGGATTCCAGCTGCTGCGACAGGACAACTTTCGCCGAGAGGCCGGGTATTTGTGCCTCGAGCAGCCACTCGGCATGGATTGCTCCGCGCTCATCGTTTACATGGCCGACCTCGAGCGCGCGCTGAAAGCTCTGGGCAATCGCGGCTATCGCGATGCACATCTCGAGGCGGGCGTGATGGGCGGGCGCGCCTACCTTGCCGCCTATTCTCTGGGCCGCGGCGCCACCGGGCTCACATTCTACGACGACGACACGACCCGCTTCTTCGAGCCCCATGCGGCAGGCAAGAGCCCCATCCTGATGGTCGCGGTAGGTGCTGCCGCTTAGGTCAGCCCCTTATAGGCTTGGGTCAAGCGTTCATAGACATCAGAGACTAGGTTTCATCACCGAAAAGGGTGAGCGCTGATGACTTGTTGACGGGCGACTGCCCGTCAATTGAGCAGTGCGCAATGTAATCGCAACGCAAATCATTGCATTTCGCATGGCACCCTCCTTGCGTTTCGCACTCGGCTGCAATCCGTGTGGAGACGGATGGCGCTGGCTCAGCGGCACAACGCCGCGGCGCTCGACAAGGAGGAGAAATGGCAGAAGCAACCGAAAAAAAGATGGTGCCCACGCTAGGCTTGACCGGGGTCACGGTCAACGCCATGGCGCTGATCGCACCGGGCGCCTTCCTGTGGATTACATTCGTCCAGCAGGCAGGCTACGCATATCCGTCAGGCCTCGCGATGTGGTCAGGCATTTTCGTCGCCTTGCTGCTCGCATATGCGACGGCGATCTCGTATTCCGAACTGGCCAAGCTTTACCCCGGCGCTGGCAGTTCATACTTGTTCGCGGAGCAGGCGTTTCTCGGCAAAACGCATGCGTACAAGTTCGCGCGTGTAGCTAAATTCGTCGTCGGCTGGGCGTCACATCTTTATTACTGGATGTATCCCGGCGTCATGGTCGCGACGATGGGCATCATGATCGGCTACATCATCGGCACCTTCGCGCCGAACACGATCAATGCGTCGATTCCGGGTCCGGTGTTCATGGCGCTGATCGCGGTCATCTTCTCGTTCGCGGTAGCGTGGATCGCCTTCCAGGGCGTCAACGGCTCGACCATGGTCAACATCGCCATCAACGGCATCCAGATCGTTGCGCTGCTGTTTTTCACCGCGCTTGCCGTTGCATATCGCATGGGCCATCCCGCGGGATCGACGGGCCTCGCGCTCGACGGTACCTCATCGAAGCTCGCGTACTCGCTGGTGGGCGACCATCCGGCGCATCCGAACGCGCTCTCGGTCTTCATGCCGCATAACTTCAGCTGGGTCATGCTGCAGGCGACTGTCGCAATCCTGCTGCTGGTCGGATTTGAGTCCGTCACCGCGCTTGGCGAAGAAGCGAAGAACCCGACCAAGGACATCCCGCGCGGTGTTCTGCTGTCGCTCACGATCCAGGGTCTGTTCTGCTACCTGATCGAATACTTCGGCGCCAACTACTTCCTGAACAGCGCTTACAGCCTTGCCGATGCGAAAGGCTCGGCGGCGCCTCTCGGCGATATGATGACGATCGTCGGCAACGCGATGCTCGGCGGTCATGGCCAGGCGTTCATGTTGATCGAAGCGCTGACTGTGTTCCTGGCGCTGATTGGCACCACGCTGAGCTGCATTAACACTGGAGCGCGCGTGACCTACGCGATGGGCCGCGACGAGGAAATTCCCGAGCACTTCGGCCTGCTGCATGGCGAGAACCTGACTCCGCATCGCGCGATCTGGACGCTCGCGACGATCTCGGCGGTGCTTGGTGCGTACGCTGCGCTGTTCTACTTCGCTGGCGGTTCGGCGCCCGACGACAAGACGATCGCGACGCTGCCGCACAACATCTGGTACGCGATCGGAATGAGCTCGAATGCCTCGTTGTCCGCGCTGCCCAACGGATTGTTGCTGGTAACGCTGACCTCGAACTTCGGCACCTTCCTACTATATGGATTAACTAATATCGTCTGCATCGTGGCTTTCCGCGAGCATCACTCGTTCCATGGCTTCAAGCACGCAGTGGTGCCGATCTTCGGCGCGATCGCCAACTTCGCCTGCCTGGCCTTCTACGTCATCGGTCCACTGGAGGGTCTTGGCAGCGTGAAGGAGCCTCTGCTCGCGGTTGCGATCTCCCTAATCTGGGCCATCTACGGCGGCATTTACTTCATGCGCAACTCGAAGAAGAAGGGCAAGGAGACGATTCTCGTCACGAAACCGGCTTGAAGATTTACACCTAACCCGAACCTCCGGGGGTGAACCGCACGGGACCGCGGTTCGCCCCCGAACCATTTGCGTTAAATGAACGGAGCCGAGTCCCACGAGGATACGAACATCCTGCTAGAGACGCAGTCCGCGATGTTGCCTGACGATGCCACGGAGCGAAAGTTCGATCTCGCGATGCTCAGCGATGTCGGCACCAAGCGCTCCGGCAACGAGGATTCGTTCGGCCACTTCGTCGAGAACGATGACAGTGTGTTGTTCGTCGTCTGCGACGGAGTAGGCGGCTATGAGGGCGGCGAAGTCGCCAGCGCGCTCGCAGTTGAGACGACGATCCAGGCCTATCGCGATAGCAATCCCGCCTGGGGACCCGCCAAGCGGCTCCATCGCGCGGTCCAGCAAGCCAACATCGAGATTCACAATAAGGCGCTGACAGTCCCCGAGCTGCGCGCGATGGCGACGACGCTCACCGCGGCGGTCGTCGAAAAGGGCATCCTGTCGGCGGCTCACGTCGGCGATTGCCGCCTCTATCTCGCGCGTCATCACAAGATCACGCAGATCACGAAGGATCACACTGCCGTTGGCGAGCGCGTCAGGATGGGCCTGCTGTCAGCCGAGGCCGCGCGGACGCACCCTGAACGCTCGCTTATCCTGCGGAGTCTTGGGCGCGATCTGATCGTGTCGGTCGATCGGATCTCGATGCCGCTGATCAAGGGCGACCGGCTGATTCTTTGCAGCGACGGCCTGCACGGCGTGCTCGAAAGTCATGAGCTCGAATATGCGACGCGCGAGGTCGATCCCGAAACCGCATGCCGGCGCATGATCGAGGAAGCCAACTCGCGCGGCACTCCCGATAATCTGACCTGCGCGATTTTCAGAATGAACGCCGATACCGGCCATGTCCCCACCGACGGCGGATTCTTCGAGCGCTTGCGCGGCTGGTTCGGCCGCTAATCGTCGCCACTCACGATTGATGCTCGTCCACCGCGATGTTAACGTCCGCTGACCGCTCGCTCCGCGAGCCGGCCTAAACGATGCGCGAGGTCAGTGTTGGAGAAAGCGTCGATCAGTACAACCTGACCGAGGTGATCGCACGCAGCGGGATGGCCTCGATCTTCAAAGGGGTCGACAGGCTCGACGGCGACCGAATCGTCGCAATCAAAGTTCCTTACATGCAGTTCGAAAGCGACGTGGTTTTCTACGGCCGCTTTCAGCGCGAGGAGGAAGTTGGCCGCCGCCTCGATCATCCCAACATCATCAAGGTCCTGACCCCGCGTCATAAAAGCCGGATGTACATCGCGATGGAGTTCGTCGAAGGAACTTCACTGCGAGCGATGATCCGCGACGGCCAGGGTCTGCCGACCGAGCAGGCGCTCGATATCGCAAAGCAAATCGCGGGCGCGGTCGTGTATATGCATGGCCAGGGCGTAGTGCATCGCGATCTCAAGCCCGAGAACATCCTGATCACGGCCGCGGGCCAGGTCAAAATCATGGACTTCGGGATTGCGCTCGATGAGTCGGCGCGGCGCCTCACCTGGTCGGGCCTGTCCTCGACCATCGGCACACCGGATTATATGGCGCCCGAACAGGTCAGCGGGCGGCGCGGCGACGTGCGCACCGATATCTACGCGCTCGGCGTGATGCTGTTCGAAATGCTGACCGGCAACCTGCCGTACTCGGCCCCCAACGTCTACGGCGTCATGAAGGCCAAGACCGCTGAGGATCCGCAGCCGCCCTCGGCCTTCCAGCCCGATATCGATCCGCATCTCGAAGAAATCATCCTGCACGCGATCGAACGCAACCCGCGTAACCGTTATGAAACCGCGTCGCAGCTCTTGGAGGATCTCAAGAATCCCGCCGAAGTCGTAGTGCACAATCGTGCCGAGAAGCTGCATCCCCGCAGCCTTGCGTTGCAACGCGCGCGGCGCGCCATCGCATTCGGTGCATTCTTCATCTCGCTGATCGGAATTTTCATATTTCTGATCTGGCTGGCCAATCGCTATCCGGCCACGCCCGGACCCAAAGATAAAACCTATCGGGGACAGCTCAGATGATTAAAACCGCGCGCCTAATCCGGATCAGCGTCGCGGGCACGATCGCGATCGTGCTGCTCGCGCGCAGTGCGCATGCGCAATCGCTCGCCTCGAATCCCGGCATCGACTTCTCGCTCAACCTCGCCTGGGTGTTGATCGGCGGCTTTCTCGTGATGTTCATGCAGCTCGGTTTCGCGATGCTCGAGACCGGCTTCACGCGCGCCAAGAATGCAGTCAATACGATGGCGATGAACCTGATCGTCTATCCGATCGGCGTCATCGGATTCTGGTTCTGCGGCTATGCGTTCATGATGGGCGGGGTGCATATCTGGCCGTCACTGATGGCGTCGCCGGGGATGCATCATGAGCTGCACCTCACGATCGCCGGGCACGAATGGGGTCTTATCGGCTTTGCCAAATTCGCGCTGATCGACGTGAGTCACGATCCCGCGAGCCTCGCGATGTTCCTGTTCGCGGTCGTCTTCATGGATACCGCGGCGACGATTCCCACCGGCGCGATGGCCGAGCGATGGAAGTTCTCGGCATTCACGATCTACGGCTTCTTCATGTCGATGTTCCTCTACCCGCTCTATGGCAACTGGGTGTGGGGAGGAGGATGGCTCTCCCAGCTCGGCACCAATCTCGGGCTCGGTCACGGCCAGGTCGATTTCGCGGGCTCCGCGGTGGTGCACATGACCGGCGGCGTGACCGCACTCGCGGGCGCAATCATACTGGGCCCGCGCATCGGCAAATTCCGCCGTGACGGCGCGATCGGCGCGCTGCCCGGACACAATCTGCCAATGGCGATAAGCGGGACGTTAATCCTGGCTTTCGGATGGTTCGGCTTCAACGCCGGCTCGACGCTCGCCGCGACCGATCAGCGCATCGGACTGATCGCCGCCAATACGATGCTCGCGTCGTCGGCGGGTGCACTGTCGGCGCTCTTCTACCTGTGGCATCGCTTCCACAAACCCGACATCGCGATGGCTTGTAATGGCCTGCTGGGCGGTCTCGTCGCGATCACCGCGCCATGCGCGTTCGTATCTCCGGTAGCGGCGCTCCTGATCGGCGTAGTCGGCGGGATGCTGGTAGTGTGGACGGTGATCGAGCTCGAAAGACGCTTCCGCGTTGACGATCCGATCGGCGCGATCGCGGTTCACGGCGTATGCGGCGCATGGGGCGCGCTCGCCCTCGGCATCTTCGCCGACGGCACCTACGGCGACGGCTGGAATGGCGTAGCCGGTCCGATCCGCGGCCTCCTCTACGGCGACGTCGGCCAGTTCACCGCTCAGTTGATCGGAATCACCGTCAACGCGCTGGTCGTTTTCGGCATCGCCTATGCCTTCTTCACCCTGGTAGAGCGCACGATCGGCAACCGCGTGCTGGTCGAGGTGGAATTCAACGGCCTCGACGCACTCGAAATGGGCAGCGACGCCTACCCGCACGTGTGAGCAGGCCGACACTCTCTGTCAGGGCTTCTGGTCATCTAAAGGTTTTCATGCAGATACCGCCTCTAGCCGAGGCCCCTGCTTTTGCGCGAACATCGCGGCGAATGCCAACCCTTGCGCGCATCATTGGGAGGTCGTCTCATGCCCTTCGCCAACATCATCGTTGAGAAGCAGGATCGCATCGGCACGCTCACGCTCAACCGGCCTGAGAAGCTCAACGCGATGACGCCGGCGCTTATCGCCGAGTTTGGCGAGGCGCTCACGCAAATCGAAAAGGACGCCGACATCAAGGTGCTCGTCATCCGCGGCGCCGGTCGCGCGTTTTGCACCGGCTACGATCTGACTGCCGGACTCAACGACGGCAGCGCCGAGCGCTACACCGTCGATCACGATCAGCAGGCGCTGCAGCGTTACGTCGAGCATTGGCTCCGCCTGCGCGACCTGCCCAAACCCGTTATCGCGATGGTGCATGGATACTGCCTCGCGGGCGGCAGCCAGCTCGCGATCTCATGCGACATGATCTTTGTGGCGGAGAATGCGCGTATCGGATTTCCGTCGATCCCGGCGGGCGCGGGATATGTCAGCGCGTTCTGGAACTGGATGGTCGGGCCGCATCGCACGAAGTACCTGGCCTTCCTGCCGGGCAGCAAGATCACCGGCATCGAGGCCGAGCGCATGGGCTTCGCCACGCGCGCGTTTCCCGACGACAAGCTCGAAGAGGAAACTTACAGCTACGCGCGCCGCGTCGCGAAAGTGCCGGCGCAGAAGCTCCGGCTCGAAAAGCTCGGCATCAATCGCGCGATGGATCTGCGCGGCTTCCGCGCCTCGGTGCTCGCGGGCGCCGAGTACGATGCGATCTTTCACTTCGGTCCGGGCAACGACGAAATCCGCAAGGTGCAGAAAGAGCGCGGCCTCAAGGGCGCGATCCAGTGGTACGAGGAGAAGTGAGAACGCGAGCGCTCTTCGCTCTGCTTTTCGGTTTCTTCACGATCATCTCCGCAGGTTCGATTTGTCAGGCGGGAGCGATGCCGCGGGATCGCCGCGACGTTCTCGATCCGCAATACACTTCCGAATCGTTCCGCCACATGGCGGAGCTTTTTCCGACGCATACGATCTCGCGCGGCGGGCCAATCTCCGATTTGCCGTCCGATCCGCGGCCGCTCGCAGTATCAATCGAAGGCGACAACGGAAAGTTGAGCCTCGATGACGTGTTGTCAAAGACGCGCACGAGCGGGTTTCTCGTGATCAAAAACGGCAAGGTCGTGATGGAGCGCTACTTCAATGGCGCCGACGCGAAGACGCACTTCACGTCATGGTCGGTGGCGAAGTCGTTCACCTCGACGCTCGCCGGGCTCGCGCTAGCCGAAGGCAAAATCAAAGACGTGCACACTCCCGCGAGCGACTACATTCCGCAGCTTAAAGGCTCCGGCTACGAGGGCGTCAGCATCAAGAACATTCTCGAGATGTCGTCCGGGATCGATTTCGTCGAAGATGCGACGCCGACGCATCGCAGCGACGTGATGTACATGTGGCAGCACATCCTCGTCGACGAGGACGGGCGGCTGAACGACTATGCCGCCTCGCTCAAGCGCGCGGAGCCGCCCGGCGAGCGCTTCGTTTATCGCAGCGTCGATGCGCAGGTGCTCGGCTGGCTCGTGAAGAACGTTACGGGCAAGTCGCCGTCGGATTACCTGAGCGAACGCATCTGGCAGCCGCTCGGAATGGAGAGCGATGCGACGTGGATCACCGACCGCCCAGGGACGGACGGTATGGAAGCGACGTATTGCTGCATCAACGCCACGCTGCGCGACTTCGGGCGCTTCGGCCTGATGCTCGCGCATCGCGGGATGTGGAACGGCAAACAAATTGTTCCCGCGGCGTGGATCGATCAGGCCACGACGCCGCAGGATCACCAGGTTCAGTTCGGCCAGCTCATTGCCGGCTATCCATTCGGTTACGGCTATCAATGGTGGTTGCCGCAGGATCCTCCCGGCTCGTTTGCCGGCGAAGGCGTTTACTTTCAATTTCTGTACGTCGTCCCCCAGGAAGACCTCGTGATAGTCAAGATGAGCGCGGCCGAAAAATACTGGGATGCCGAGCAGGAAACGGAGACGTGGGACGCGTATCGCGCGATCGCGCAGGCGCTGCATAAGAACTGAACAGCACCGCCCGGTCATCACCTTCGGCCGCATCAATTCGATTTCCCACAACTTTGGAAAGCCTGTAAAAAGGGTACCCGGCTTACCTCGCACAGCGACCAGCGGGCCTGATCGCACGATGAAAAGATACCTCGCGAGTGCTCTGGGCCTTAAGCTTTAAGGAATGGGTGATGGCGATTTACACGAAACACTGTTTTATTTGATATTTTCCTTTGAAACCCTTGACTCAACTCCTGTCCGCATTTATGTTCTGCGTCACCGATCGAGGATTACCTTATGAAATTCGGTGGCGAATCGCCTGAACTCGACGCTATCGACTTGCAGATCCTGAGCATCTTGCAGGTCAACGGTCGCATTCCGCTCGTTAAACTCGGCGAGCAAGTCGGGCTCTCCGCGCCTTCGGTCAACGAGCGCGTCAAGAAGCTCGAGGACAGCGGCGTTATCACCGGCTATCACGCCTCCGTCGATGCGCGCCGCCTCGGCAAGGATGTCGGCGCATTCATCGGCGTCTCGATCGCTCACCCCAAAACGATTGCGCTCTTCGAGGAAGCCGTGGCGCTGCTCGAAGACGTGCTCGAATGCCATCACGTCACCGGTCAACACACCGTCATCCTCAAAGTGAAGACCACCGACACTGCCTCGCTTGAGCAGCTCATCAGCACGATCCGCTCAATCGAGGGAGTGGCGCGGACCGAAACGATGGTGGTGCTTTCGACGCATATCGAGCGCGGCACGATCGCCGTTCATCAGAATGGCGACGGACACGAGCCGGCCAACGGCCGTCATCGCCGGCACGCCGTCATCAAGACCGCGCTCTCCGACGCCAAGCGAGGGTGAAGATGCACGACTTCAAGAGCATGCCAAAAGCCCAGGGACTCTACGATCCGGCTCACGAGCACGACGCGTGCGGCGTCGGCTTCGTGGTCAATATCAAGGGCGTGCGCTCGCACGACATCGTTCAGAAAGCCCTGACCGTCCTCGACAACCTGACACATCGCGGCGCCTGCGGATGCGATCCGCGAACGGGCGACGGCGCCGGTATCCTGATCCAGGTTCCGCACGCGTTCCTCGCCAAGGAAACGAAGAAGCTCGGCCTCGAGCTGCCTGCGCCGGGCGACTACGCCGTCGGTCAGGTTTTTCTACCGATAGACGAGAAGAAGCGCCGCGAATGCGAGCAGACCTTCGAGCAAATCGTGCGCGAAGAAGGCCAGACCATCCTCGGCTGGCGCGACGTTCCGATCGTCGAGGGCGAATGCGGCGATATCGCGCGCCGCGGCATGCCCGCGATCCGCCAGGTCTTCATCGCGAAGAGCGCCGACATCAAGGATGCCGAGGCCTTCGAGCGCAAGCTCTACGTCATCCGCAAGCGCGCGCATAACGCGGCCGACAACCTCGGGCTCTTCGATCCGGAGCTCTTTTATTTCTGCAGCCTCTCCGCGATCACGCTGGTGTACAAGGGCCAGCTCATCTCGACTCAGATTCCGTCCTTCTTTCCCGACCTTCGCGATCCCGCGATGGAAACCGCGATCGCGATGGTGCATCAGCGCTTCTCGACCAACACCTTCCCGAGCTGGGACCGCGCCCATCCGTTCCGTTTCATCGCGCACAATGGCGAGATCAACACGCTGCGCGGCAACGAAAACTGGATGCACGCGCGGCAGATGATGTTCGAGTCGCCGCTCTTCGGCAACGACATCAAGAAGCTGCTGCCGATAATCGAGCCGACCCAAACCGACTCCGGCAAGTTCGACAACTCGCTGGAGCTCCTGGTGCGCACCGGGCGCTCGCTGCCGCACGCCGTAATGATGATGATCCCCGAGGCGTGGCAGAACGATCCGCAGATGCCCGCGGGCAAGCGCGCGTTCTACGAATTTCACTCCTCGATGATGGAGCCGTGGGATGGCCCCGCGTCGATTGCATTCACCGACGGCATCCGTATCGGCGCGGTGCTCGATCGCAACGGCCTGCGCCCTTCGCGCTACACGGTCACCAAGGACGGGCTGGTTGTGATGGCGTCGGAGACCGGTGTCCTCGAAATCCCGCCGGAGAATGTGCTGCAGAAAGGGCGGCTTCAGCCCGGGCGGATGTTCCTGATTGATACTTCTCTCGGCCGCATCGTGCAGGACGAGGAAATCAAGCAGACGATGGCCTCGCGCCAGCCGTATCGCCAGTGGCTCGACGATACTCTCGTCAAGCTTGCGGACTTACCGGCCGCACCGTCAGCGCCTCCTGTCGATGGATTCGAAGCCGGCGATTTGCTCAAGCAGCAGCAGTCGTTCGGCTACACGCTCGAGGACTTGAAGATCATTCTCGCGCCGATGGCGGTGAACGGGCAGGAGCCCGTCGGCTCGATGGGCACCGACACTCCGCTCGCGGTGCTGTCGAACAAATCGCAGCCGCTGTTCAACTATTTCAAGCAGCTCTTCGCGCAGGTGACGAATCCGCCGATCGATCCGATTCGCGAGGAAGTCGTCACTTCCGCGCAGACTACGATCGGTTCCGAGCAGAACCTCTTCGAGGAATCGCCCGAGCACTGCCGGCAGTTGATGCTGAAGCAGCCCGTCCTCACCAACGAGGAGCTCGAGCGCATCAAGCGGCTCTCGCGCCCGGGCCTCAAAACCATCACGCTGTCAACTTTGTATCGCGTCGCGGGCGGCGAGGCGGCCCTGCGCGATGCGCTCGACGAACTCTGCCGGAAGGCTTCGCAAGCAATCGTCGACGGCTACACGATCGTCGTGCTCTCAGACCGCGGCGTCAACGCCGAGTACGCTGCGATCCCATGCCTGCTCGCGACCGGCGCCGTGCATCATCATTTCATTCGCGAGGGCACCCGCACGCGCGTCGGCCTCGTCGTCGAATCGGGCGAGCCGCGCGAGTCGATGCATTTTTGCCTGCTCATGGGATACGGCGCGGGCGCGATCAACCCGTATCTCGCCTACGCGACGATGATGGGCATGATTCGCGACGGCCGCCTCAAGGACCTCGACGAAACAACCGTCGTCGATCATTTCATCAAGGCCGTCACCAAGAGCCTCATCAAAGTCGCCTCTAAGATGGGCGTCTCCACCGTGCAGAGCTACCGCGGCGCGCAAATCTTCGAGGCCATCGGGCTCAGCCAGGAAGTAATCGATAAGTATTTCACCTGGACCGCCTCGCGCGTCGGCGGCGTCGGCCTCGACGCGATCCATCGCGAGACCGCCGAGCGGCATCATCATGCGTTCCACGTTTCGCCGAGCCTCGATGGCGAGCTCGACGTCGGCGGCCAGTACCAGTGGCGCCGTCGCGGCGAGCATCACATGTACAACCCGAACACGATTGCGAAGCTTCAGCATTCGGTGCGTTCGGGCAACTACCGCGTGTTCAAGGAATACACGCGCGTCGTTGACGACTACAGCCGCCAGCTTTCAACGCTGCGCGGCCTGCTCAAGTTCAAACCCGATCGCCAGCCGATTCCGCTCGAGCAGGTCGAACCCGCAAGCGAAATCGTGAAGCGCTTCAAGACCGGCGCGATGTCGTTCGGATCGATCAGCAAGGAAGCGCACGAGAACCTCGCGATCGCGATGAACCGCATCGGCGGTAAGAGCAACACCGGCGAAGGCGGCGAGGATCCAGCGCGCTTCGTGCGCGATCCCAATGGCGACTGGCGGCGCAGCGCGATCAAGCAAGTCGCCTCGGCGCGCTTCGGCGTCACGAGTCACTACCTCGTCAACGCTGACGAGCTGCAAATCAAGATGGCGCAGGGCGCCAAGCCCGGCGAAGGCGGGCAGCTTCCGGGTCACAAGGTCGACGACTTTATAGCGAAGATTCGCTACTCGACGCCCGGCGTCGGTCTCATTTCGCCGCCGCCGCATCACGACATTTACTCGATCGAAGACCTCGCGCAGTTGATTCACGATTTGAAGAACTCGAACAACCGCGCGCGGATCAGCGTGAAGCTCGTCGCAGAAGTCGGCGTCGGCACGGTCGCAGCCGGAGTCGCAAAGGCGAAGGCGGACGTCGTTCTGATCAGCGGCTACGACGGCGGCACCGGCGCCTCTCCGCTCCAGTCGATCAAGCACGCGGGTATCCCGTGGGAGCTCGGCCTTGCCGAAACGCAGCAGACGCTCGTGCTCAACGGCCTGCGCGGCAGGATTCATGTCGAAACCGACGGCCAGTTGAAGACCGGGCGCGACGTTGCGATCGCGGCTCTGCTCGGCGCCGAAGAGTTCGGCTTCGCCAGCGCGGCGCTGGTGGCTTCCGGATGCATCATGATGCGTGTTTGTCATCTCAACACCTGCCCGGTCGGAATCGCGACGCAGGATCCGGAGTTGCGCAAGAAGTTCGAAGGCAAGCCCGAGCACGTCGTCAACTTCATGATGTTCATCGCCGACGAGCTGCGCGAATACATGGCGCAGTTGGGCTTCCGCACCCTGGCCGAGATGGTCGGCCACGTCGAATGCCTCGACGCCGACGACGCGATCAGCCACTGGAAGGCGCGTAACGTCGATCTCGCGAAAATCCTGCACAAGCCCGACGTCGGACCCGACGAACCGCTGCACTGCGTCGAGATGCAGGACCACGGCCTCGAAAAAGCGCTTGACAATCAGATTATCGAGCTTGCCGCGGAGGCGCTCGAGCATCGCAAGCCAGTCGAGATCAGTCTGCCGATCAAGAATGTGAATCGCACCGTCGGCACGATGCTGTCGGCGGAGGTCTCGCGCCGCTTCCATGCCGAGGGACTGCCGCCCTACACGGTCCAGATTCACCTGACGGGCTCGGCGGGACAGAGCTTCGGCGCGTGGCTTGCCCCCGGTGTTGCGCTCTTCCTTGAAGGCGACGCCAACGACTACTGCGGCAAGGGGCTCTCCGGCGGATTCATCGCCGTGCGGCCGCCGCGGCAGGCCACGTTCAAGGCCGAGGAGAACATCGTCATCGGCAACACGGCGCTCTATGGCGCGACCAGCGGCGAAGCGTTCTTCCGCGGCGTTGCAGGCGAGCGCTTCGCGGTGCGCAACAGCGGCGCGCATGCGGTCGTCGAAGGCGTCGGCGATCACGGCTGCGAGTACATGACTCGCGGTTTAGTCGTGGTGCTCGGCCAGACCGGGCGCAACTTCGCGGCGGGCATGAGCGGCGGCCTCGCCTATGTGCTCGATGAGGACGGATCGTTCGCATCGAAGTGCAACATGGGCATGGTCGAGCTTGGCCCCGTCAAAGAAGGCGACGAGCTGAAGCAGCTTCACGCGTTGATCGTGCGCCACGGACAATACACCGACAGTGCCGTCGCCGAGCGCATTCTCAAAGAATGGGATTCGTACGCGGCGAAGTTCGTCAAAGTGCTGCCGACCGAGTACCGCATGGTGCTCGAACGTCTGCACCTCAACATGAACAACGACCTCGCGCGGCTCGCGGCGGTCTAGCAGGTGGCATTTATTGATTGGGGAGTGAGCGGTTAGATGGGAAAGATAACGGGCTTCATGGAGATCAGGCGTGAGACGCCGTCGCGGCGTCCGGTCGAGGAGCGCCTGAAAGACTGGCGCGAGTTCGATCTCAAGATGCCCGAGGACAATCTCAAGGCCCAGGGCGCACGCTGCATGGATTGCGGCATCCCCTTCTGCCACAAGGGCTGCCCGCTCGGAAATATAATTCCCGACTGGAACGACCTGGTGTATCGCGGCCGCTGGCGCGACGCGATCGAGCGGCTGCACTCGACCAACAACTTCCCCGACTTCACCGGGCGCGTGTGCCCCGCGCCATGCGAAGAGGCCTGCGTTCTCAACATCAACAACGATCCCGTCACGATTAAGCTGATCGAAAAGAACATCATCGATCACGCATTTGCCGAGGGATGGATCACGCCGCAGCGCGCCGATCGCAAAACCGGTAAGAGCGTCGCCGTCGTGGGCTCGGGCCCGGCGGGTCTCGCGTGCGCGCAGCAGTTAGCGCGCGCTGGACATTCAGTCACGCTCTACGAGCGCGCCGATCGCCCGGGCGGCCTGCTCACCTACGGCATCCCCGATTTCAAGCTCGAGAAATGGCTCGTCAATCGACGCGTCGAGCAGATGCAGGCCGAAGGCGTCGAGTTCGTCACGAGCTGCAACGTCGGGTTCGATATCACCGGCGATCAGATGCGCGGGAGGCACGACGCGATCGTGCTGACGATGGGCGCGACCAAGCCGCGCGACCTGCCGATCCCGGGGCGCGAGCTCAAGGGCGTCCACTACGCGATGGAATTTCTGCCGCAGCAGAACAAGCGCAACTTCGGCGACTCGCTAGACGCCTCGAAAGACATTCTCGCGACCGGCAAGCGCGTCGTGATTCTCGGCGGCGGCGACACGGGCTCGGACTGCCTTGGCACCTCGAACCGCCAGGGCGCAATCGGCGTGCATCAGTTCGAGCTGCTGCCGATGCCGCCCGACTCGCGCACCGCGGAGATGCCGTGGCCGGACTGGCCGATGATCCTGCGCACCTCGAGCTCGCACGAAGAAGGCGTCAAGCGCGACTGGAGCATCAACACCAAGCGCTTCGAGGGCGAGAACGGAGAACTTAAGAAGCTCATCGGCGCGCGGCTCAACTGGAAGCGCGACGGCGCTCGGATGGTGATGGAAGAAATTCCCAACTCCGAGTTCGAGATCGAATGCGAGTTGGTGCTGCTCGCGCTCGGATTCCTGGGGCCCGAACCTGACGGGATCATCTCGCAGTTGGGACTCAAGCTCGATCCACGCAGCAACGTACTCTGCGATAACTACGCGTCCAGCGTGCCGGGAGTGTTCGCCGCCGGCGATACGCGGCGCGGACAGTCGCTCGTGGTGTGGGCGATCTGGGAAGGACGCGAGGCGGCGCGCGCCGTTGACGCATACCTGATGGGCGAGACGTTCCTGCCCGCAAGTCCCGAACTCTAGTCCCAGTCGCGCGTGCCGTGCGCGCCCGAGAGGTGGTGGAAGAGCCATGCTCACACTCTATGACTATCTGATCTCCGGCAACGGCTACAAAGTTCGCCTGCTGCTGACGCAGCTTGGCGTTCCGTTCAAGCGCGTCGAGCTCGATATCACCAAAGGCGAGACGCGCACCTCCGGATTCACGAGCAAGTTTCCGAACGGCCGCATTCCGGCGGTGGAGTTCGACGATGGGCGCCTGCTGTTCGAGTCGAATGCGATCTGCTGGTACTTCGCCGAAGGCACGCACTTCATGCCCGAGGACAGGTTCGCTCGCGCGCGGATGCTGCAGTGGATGTTCTTCGAGCAGTACAGCCATGAACCGTACATCGCCGTTGCACGCTTCTTCGCGATGCATCCGGAGCATCACGATCCGCGCCGCGCCGACCTCGCGCGCATCATGAAGCTCGGTTACGACGCGCTGGCCGTAATGGAATCGCACCTGAAAACGCGCGAATGGTTCGTAGACGATCGCTACTCGCTGGCCGACATCGCGCTCTACGCCTACACGCACGCCGCGCACGAGGGTGGCTTCGACTTGGCGCCGTATCCGGCAGTGCATGCGTGGCTCGATCGCGTGCGCGCTCAGCCGAAACACGTTCCGATCACGCAGGCATAGCCGCTAACGCCGGAGACCCATCGCATCGAGTTTCTTGATCACCCATTCGATGCGATCTTCGCCCCAGAACTGCTCGCCTTCGACGACGAAAGTCGGCACGCCGAAAACCTCGTCGCGATCGGCCTCGACGAAACATGCATCCAGGTCGGCTCGCGCGCCTGCATCGGCATAGCGAAGAAAATCATCGCCATCGAGACCGACTTCGTTGATAATCGCCGCGATAGCGGCGCGATCCTCGACGTTCAGCTCGTGCTTCCAGAAACGCTCGAACACACGATCCGAGTAAGGCCTAAATGCGTCGTGCTGGTCGGTATAGAGGGCGCCATAGAAAGCTTGACGCGCGCTAAAAATCTTCTTCGGCGGAAAGATCGTCAGCCCGCGCTCTTTCGCGATCCGCCGCGCGTCGAGATAGAGATACCGCACCTTGCGCCGATCAGCCTCGGCATTGTCGAGCGGTCCATACACCTTGCGAATATTGATCCCGTACGGAATAAACCGCACCCGCACCCGATGCGTTCGCTCCACCTCATACGCCGGCCCCATCGCGAGGTAAGTGAAGGGACTCGTATACGCGAAGTAGAGTTTTACTTCGGTCAGATGTATCGAATCGGATGCCAAATCTATGTTTTCTGCGCCCGCGCTCTGAGTTCTTCTTATCCTAGGAGAGGGCCGGGGAGAGGTGCAACGCTCGAAGCCCAACGGCGGTTACTCTCCGCTGATCATCAGACGACCTCACCCGGCGCGGCGTTGCCGCGCCGACCTCTCCCTGGTCAGGGCGAGGGATTTTCGGATGAGTGAATCGCGGTTGGTTTCGTAGCGAGCGCGAGGAAATCGGCCAGGTGCATGACCTTGATCTTCGAGCGGCGGCGGCGGAGTTCGGCGGCGATTTGGAATTCGCAGCCGGGGTTGGCGAGCACGACGAACTCGGCGCCGGTGGCTTCGATGTTCGCGGCTTTGCGCTGCGCCAGTTCGCGCGCCATCGCGGGCTCGGTCAGGTTGTAGGTGCCCGCGGAGCCGCAGCACAGATCCGACTGTTCCATCTCGATGAGAGTGACGCCGGGAATTGCTTTGATCAGATCGCGCGGCGACTGGCGCACGCCCATCCCATGCGCGAGATGACATGCGTCATGGTAGGTCACGGTGTGATTGAACTCACGCTCCGATTTGAAGTTCCGCGCGAGAAGCAGGGTGCTTAAATCGGTGACCTTCGATGCGATCGCGCGCGCCGCGTCGCCCAGCTCAGGATCGTCTTTCAGAATTTCACCGTACTCGGCGATCGCCGCGGAGCACCCTGAAGCCGCCGATATGATCGCATCAGGGGCGAGATTCTGCAGCGCGTGAACGTTGGCGCGCACGAACTCCAGCGCTCGCACGTCATTTCCCGAATGCAGATCGAGTGCGCCGCAACATTCAGTCACCGGCATCGCCAGAACGCGATAGCCGGCCGCCGCCAGCAGCCGTTCGCTGTTGATGTTCTCGGAGTTGGCGAGCACCTGCGCGACGCATCCGCGATGGAGGACCACTGTTGGCGCGTCGGTTTTCGGCGCCGTCGAAGGCCGCGGCATCAACGGCCGATCGCCGGAGCCGAGACGCGGCAACAGTTCCATCCACTCGCGAATGCTCGAAGGCATCAGCGCCTGCAAGGCGCCGCGCAGGCGCGCGGCTTCGAGAACTCGCAGCGGCGCGAGGAGAGCGCGCAGGCGCGCAGGATAGGGAAAGATCGAGCCGACGCTTTGACGCTTCATCCGCTCGAAAAAGCCGCGCTGGTGATTTTTCTCGACGAACGCACGCGCACCTTCGATCAACCTGCCGTAGTGAACTCCCGACGGGCACGCCGTTTCGCATCCGCGGCATCCGAGGCACAAATCGAGATGGCGCGCCGCGTCGGCGTCCAGCTCGACGCGTCCCTCGGCGAGCGCCTTCATCAAGTAGATGCGCCCGCGCGGCGAATCCATTTCGCGCCGCGTCGCCACGTACGTCGGACACGCTTCGGCGCATAACCCGCAGTGAACACAATCGAAGAGCAGTTCGTATTCAGTGACCTGGCGAACTGGCTGGCTCGGACTCTCGCTCATCAGATACCGCCGACAAAGGAGCTGGGATTGAAGATTCCGCTGGGATCGAACGCCTGCTTGAGCCGCCGCATCAGCTTCAACGCGCCGTCATTCGGCTGATCGAAATAATCAAACGACGAGCGAACCGGCTCGGCCGCCGCGATGATACGGACGTGTCCGCGCGCCCGCGCCGCGCGCTCGCGCCATTCGCCAACGATTTTCTGCGCCGAGTCCGGCGACTGCTGGGCCGCGACGTAAACCTCGGCGATGCCGTTGCCGGGGTGCGCGCAGTATTGGCCGTTGATGGAGTCGAGCGCGGCAGGCAGCGCCGCTGGCAATACTGAAAAACGCGCGCTCAATGGGCGCGCCGTGAAATCGAGGTCGCGCAGCGTCTCGTAATTCCACTCCGCGGCGGCTGCATCCAGAATCGCGCCGCGATCGCCGGCCAGCTCGAGGATCTTCTCGGCCTGGTAGCCGATTTCACTCGGACTCCCCGAGAACCCGGCGATGATGAGAAACTTTCCCGAATGTCCGAATTGATCGGCGAGCGCCGGGCTTAGAACCTCAAGATGTGCCAGTGACAATTTGTCATGCAAAGCTGCCGCGCCGGCAAATGCGTCCTCGGCGCGGTTATGCGGGATCAGCGCGACTGCGTACTGTTCCGGGATCGGGCGAATCTTGAAAACCGTTTCCGTGATAATTCCCAGCGTGCCGAACGAGCCGCCAATCACTTTCATCAAATCGTAGCCGGCCACGTTTTTTACCACCCGCCCGCCGCCATGCACAGTGCGCCCGGCCTGTCCGACGAAGCCAACTCCGATCAGCAAATCGCGCGGCGTGCCCTCTGAGAGCCGCAGCGGACCCGAGTGCGCGCCCGCGACCAGCGCGCCGACGGTGGTCTCGACAGGAGAGAACGGATCGACGGGAAGCCGCTGGTGCGATTTCGCGAGCTCCGCATTGAGCGCGGCGATCGTCATTCCAGCTTCGACGGCGACGGTGAGATCGTCGGGCTCGTGCGCGACGATGCGGTTAAGGCGCGCAAGCGAAATGCCGAAGGTAACGGGCTCGTGCCGCATCTGCGACAACGTTCGCGCGGCGCCGACTGGCGCGAGCGTGAGACGATCAGTCTCGCACATTCGAACAAGTTCGCTGATTTCCTCAACCGACGCGGGCTCGACCATGACGCCGACGCAGGCGTGCTCGCGATCGAGCGGCTTGCGCACGCGATCGGCGCCAATCAAACGCGCAACTTTTTCCGATGCAGTCTCGGGGGGAACTTCGCTCACAACCAGTCTCGCAAAGCCTCAGATCGGAACCTGCCGATGCGGCATCGCGACTTCGACGCATGCGCCCGGCTGCGGAATAATCTTACCTGGATTCGCGCGCTCGTGCGGATCGAAGACCCGCCGCAGCGCCATCATCGCGGTCAGATCGTCAGGCGCGAACATCAGCGGCATCTCGCCCATCTTCTCCGCGCCGATTCCATGCTCGCCGGTCAGACTGCCGCCCATCTCGACGCAGGCCTTAAGAATATCGCGGCCGGCCGCGAGCGCGCGCTCGACCTGTCCCGGCTCGCGCTCGTCGTAAAGAATTATCGGATGCAGATTGCCATCGCCCGCGTGGAAGACGTTGCCGATCGCGAGGTTGTGCCTCACACTCGCTTCGTTGATGACGCGCAGAATGTCCGGCAATCGCGTGCGCGGCACGACGCCGTCCTGTGTGCAGTAGTTCGGCGCGAGGCGGCCAACAGCGCCAAACGCGCGCTTGCGCGCCTTCCACAGCAGTGCGCGTTCAGCTTCGTCGCGCGCGAGCTTCATGTCGCTGGCGCCGGCTTCGCGCGCGATCGTCGCGACGCGGTCGGCAAAATCGGTGAGACCGATTTCGAGTCCATCGAGTTCGACGATCAGCACTGCGCCCGCGTCGGGCGAAAATCCGACATGGAACGCGTCGTCGACGGCGCGCAAGATCATCCTGTCCATCATTTCGATCGCGCCCGGAACGATTCCGGAGGCGATAATCGCGGACACGGCGCGCGTCGCGCTTTCGACGTCGGGAAACGTCGCGAGCATCGTGCGATGATTCTCCGGCTCGCGCATCAGCTTGAGCGTCGCGCGGGTCACGATTCCGCAGGTGCCCTCGGCGCCGACAACGGCGCCGACGAGATCGTAACCGCATCGCTCTTCGTATCCCCCGCCGAGCCGCACGACCTCGCCATCGGGCAGGACCAATTCGAGCCCGAGGACGTGATTTGTCGTCACGCCATATTTCAGCGTATGCGGTCCGCCGGAGTTCTCCGCGACGTTGCCGCCGATCGTGCACGCCATCTGCGACGATGGATCGGGCGCATAGAAAAATTTTTTTGGCTTGACGGCGTTGGTCACGTGCAGATTCACGACGCCGCTCTCGACTTCGACGCGCCGATTCGCATAGTCGATTTCGATGATGCGATTCATCCGCGACGTGCAGACCATCACGGGCGCGCCGAGCGGGAGGCATCCTCCGGAGAGCCCGGTGCCGGCGCCGCGCGGCACGAAGGCGATCCCGCGCCCGTCGAGCGCGCGCAGCACGCCGCTCACCTGTTCGGTCGAGCGCGGCAGCACGAGAATGTCGGGCGACGATTTCTCCACCGTCCAGCCGTCGCACTCGTAAACCTTGAGCTCCGTGGCACGCGAGACGATACCATCGGCACCGACGATCGCGGCGAGCTCATCGATCAAGGATTGGTCAATGGAAATCGGCAAGTGCGATACCTGTTCGCCGTCCGCGCGCATCAAGGTTTTCCTGCCGGGCGGCTCGGGCCATAATAGCAGGGTTCGATTTCAGCCTGATACGCACGCGAGGCTGCTCGCGGCGTGCAGAAGGAGCACTTCGTTGGCAGAGACATTCCCCGAGCTCAAGCCCGCCGCGCGCATCCTGCTCGGTCCGGGTCCGTCGAACGTCAGCCCGCGCGTAATGAAGGCGATGCAGTCGCCGGTCGTTGGCCATCTCGATCCCGAATTCGTCAAAGTGATGGAAGACATCAAGCGGATGCTGCGGATGGTGTTTCGCACCAACAACGAGATTACGTTTCCGGTCTCGGGGACTGGGTCTGCCGGAATGGACGCGATCCTCGCCAACCTGATCGAAGATGGCGACGAGGTGATTGTCGGCGTCAACGGCGTGTTCGGCACGCGGCTCGCCGATTCGGCGGAACGGCTCGGCGCCAGGGTGATCAAGGTCGAGGCCGAGTGGGGGAGGATCGTCGAGCCGGGTCAGATCGAGGCGGCGATCAAGAATGCGAAGAAACCGAAGCTTGTTGTTGTCGTTCACGCGGAGACCTCGACGGGGGTGCATCAGCCGATCGAAGAGATCTCGGCGATGGCGCATCGCGCGGGAGCGCTGATGATTATCGATACGGTTACCTCGCTGGCATGCGTGCCGGTGGAAATCGACAAATGGCAGATCGACGCGAGTTACAGCTGCACGCAGAAGGGGCTCAGCGCGCCGCCGGGACTTGCGCCAGTCACTTTCAGCGCGCGGGCGATCGAGGCAATCAAGAATCGCAAGTCGAAGAGCCGATCGTGGTACCTCGATGTTGGCATGATCGCGAACTACTGGGGCTCCGACCGCGTGTACCATCACACGGCGCCGATCACTATGAACTACGCGCTCTATGAGGCGCTGCGCGTCGTGCTCGAAGAAGGCCTCGAGGCGCGATGGACGCGGCATCGCATCAACGCTGCCGCGCTGCACGCGGGCCTCGGCGGCATGGGCCTCAGGCTCGCGGCGCAGGAAAGGCATCGATTGCCGCAACTCACGACGGTCGGAGTGCCCGAGGGAATCGACGAGGCGAAGGTACGCGCGGAGCTGCTGCGGCAATTCAATATCGAGATCGCGGCGGGACTCGGTCCGCTGAAGGGTAAAGTGTGGCGCATCGGACTGCTCGGCGAAGGCGCGCAGCGCAGCAACGTTTTCCTGGTGCTAGCGGCGCTCGAGCAGATCCTGAGCGCGATGGGCTACGAAGTATCGCGCGGCAAAGCGCTCGCCGCAGCGGAGGCGGCATACATCGCGGCTGGGTGAGTAATTCGAGGCGATCGCCAGAGAAAAAGGAAAGCGCTTCGCGCAATGTGTGTCATCGAAGGCGCGCGACGCGCGGTCTTAATGGCGGGCAGGGACGCCCACCCTACTGATTCTCAAAGCGCCGCCAGCTGTTAGTCGCTACTCGTCGCTTTCGCCAGTGCCGTTCGTCTCTTCGCCGTTGGTTTCGTCTTCTTCCTTCTCCGCCAGGGGTGCTACGGCGCGGACTCTTTCGGTGGTGTCGACGCGCACCAGGTGCACACCCTGGGCGTTGCGGCCCGTGATGCGCACGTCCTTTACCTTGAGCCGGATGATCTTGCCGCCGTCGGTTATCAGCATCACCTGGTCGTCGAGGCCGACCTGGCGCACGCTGATCACCTTGCCGGTCTTATCGGTGACATTCATCGTGATGACGCCTTTGCCGCCGCGATGCGTCAGGCGATAGTCCTCGGCGGGAGTGCGTTTGCCGTAGCCGAGTTCAGAGACCGTGAGAAGAGTTTCATCGTCGCGCACCGTGGACATCGAAACGATTTCGTCCTCGACTAGCGTGACGGTCTTACCCTCTTTGATGGTCGTCGATTCGAGCTCCATGCCGACGACGCCGGCGGTCGCGCGGCCCATCGAGCGCACTTCTTCTTCCTTGAAGCGAATCGCCTGGCCAACGCGCGTTGACAACACAATTTGTTGATTGCCGTCAGTGATTCGAACGTCAACAAGCGAGTCGCCGTCTTCGAGATTGATCGCGATGATGCCATTGCTGCGGATATTGTCGTACTCGTCCATCGCGGTCTTCTTCACGCGGCCGCGCCGGGTCGCGAAGAAGACGAACTTGCCCGCGGTCTCCTTCGGCATCGGCATGAATGCCGACAGCGTTTCCTCGTTCGCGAGGCTCAAGAGGTTCGCGATCGAGCGGCCCTTGGCGGCGCGTCCGCCTTCGGGCAATTCGTACGCCTTCAGCTCATAAACTTTGCCGGCGCTGGTGAAAAACAATAAGCGGTCGTGAGTCGATACTCGTTCGAGCCGCTCGACGAAATCCTCTTCTGCCGTGGTCGCGCCGATCTTGCCGCGTCCGCCGCGGCGCTGTGTGCGATAAAGCGAGAGGGGAGTGCGCTTGATGTACCCGCCGTGTGTGACGGTGACGAGCACGTCCTCTTCGACGATCAAGTCCTCGACTGAGAATTCGCCTTCGGCCTCGATGATCTGCGTGCGGCGTGCGTCGCCGAATTCCTTCCTGATGTCCTTGATCTCGTCGGAGATGAGTTTCAGCAGTTCCTTCTCATCGGCGAGGATCTTCTTGAGGTTCGCGATCAGCTCGACGATTTCCTTGTGCTCGTTTTCGATCTTCTCGCGCTCGAGGCCGGTCAGCCGGCGGAGCGTCATATCGAGGATCGCCTGCGCCTGGATTTGCGACAGATTGAACTGCCTCATCAGTCCAGTGCGCGCGGTCTCCGCGTCCTTCGAAGCGCGAATCAGCTTGATGACTGCGTCGAGATTGCGCAGCGCGATGAGCAAGCCTTCCAAAACGTGCTTGCGCGCCTCGGCTTCGCGCAGCTCGAAACGGGTGCGCCGGGTGATGACGACCTTGCGATGCTCGAGGAAGGCCTGGAGCATCTGCAGCAGGTTCATCTCCTTTGGCCGGCCCTCGTGGATGCCGAGCATGATGATGCCGTAGCCGGTCTGCATCTGGCTCAATTTGTGGAGCTGATTGAGCACGACGCGCGGTTCGGCATCGCGCTTGAGTTCGATCACGATGCGCATCCCGTCGCGGTCGGACTCGTCGCGCAGATCGCTGATACCCTCAATGCGCTTGTCGTTAACGAGCTCGGCAATGCGCTCGATCATGCGCGCCTTGTTCACCTGGTAGGGAATCTCGCGCACGATAATCGATGCGCGTCCGCTGCGCTTGTCGGTCTCGATCACCGACAGCGCGCGCATGGTGAGCGAGCCGCGCCCCGTAATGTACGCATCGCGAATCGCTTTGCGCCCGAGCAGTTGTCCGCCGGTCGGAAAATCAGGACCGGGAACAATATCCAGAATCTGCTCGAGAGTAGTACTGGGCTTATCGATGAGAGTGAGTAATGCGTCGCAAATCTCAGTCAGGTTATGCGGCGGGATATTGGTCGCCATCCCGACCGCGATACCGTCGGAACCGTTGATGAGTAGATTCGGAATCTGGGCCGGCAGAACCTCGGGCTCCTGCTGCGTGCCGTCGAAGTTGGGGCCGAAATCGACAGTGTCCTTGTCGATGTCCGCGAGCAGCCGTTCAGCCAGCCGCGTGAGGCGGCATTCGGTGTAGCGGTACGCGGCGGGAGGGTCACCGTCGATCGAGCCGAAGTTGCCCTGGCCGTCGATTAGCGGATAGCGCAGGCTGAACGGCTGCGCCATGCGCACCAGAGAATCGTAAACGGCCGCATCGCCGTGCGGATGGTAACTCTTGAGGACCTCGCCAACCACGCCGGCGCACTTGGAATGCTTGCGATTTGCGAGCAGGCCCTCGCGGAACATCGCGTAGAGGATCCGGCGATGAACGGGCTTGAGGCCGTCCTGGATAAGCGGAAGCGCGCGGCCGATATTCACCGACATTGCGTAGTCCAGGTAGGACTGCCGCATGTCGTCTTCGATATTCAGCAGCGCAGGCTCGTTGCGATGAGGTTCGTTACCGTTGGTTTCAGGCATATGAGTATTTCAGTCGATTAGTCAGTTGGTCTTTGTTCTCCTCTTCCTTCTGAAACCCTCTTCTTATCCTAGGAGAGGGCAAGGGAGAGGTTACGTCTGCGCTTCCGCAGAATGATAACTCCAGCACCCGATTTTTCGAATACTAAATTGTTGAACAATCGAAAGACGCGACGTCCCGCTTGCTATTATTCTGCATATAGCTGCTCGCTTTGGAGTCTGCATTCGCGGTTTGCCAGCGCTTCACCTCTCCCTCTCCTGGGATAAGGAGAGGGGACAGAAACTAGGACTGAGAGGGATCAGATATCCAGATTCTTTACGTTGAGTGCGTTCTCTTCGATGAACTGGCGGCGGGGTTCTACCTGGTCGCCCATCAGCTTGCCGAAGACTTCTTCGGCTTCTTCGATGGAGGAGATCTGCACCTTGAGCATCGCGCGCTTCTCGGGATCCATCGTCGTGTCCCAGAGCTGCCCGGGATTCATTTCGCCGAGGCCTTTGTAGCGCTGGATTTCGACGCCCTTCTGCCCGGCGCTGAGAACCGCGCCTGCCATCTTATCGAGCGTTTCGTAGGTCGTCACTTCGTCGGACAGTTTGACCTTGAACGGTTCGTTGAAGGCGTCGATTTCGGGCATCAGGCGGCGGATCTCGCGCAGCTCGCCGGTGTGGAAGAGCGTCAGATCGACGACCGTGGGCGGCGTCGTGCCGTTGCCGGTATGCGTGAACATCGCGCGGAAATGCGTCTCGCCGCCGTCATGCTCGACGCGATAGACGAGGTTGTCGTCCTTGACGTTTTTCCTGATCGCCTCGGCCATCTCCTTAGCGCCTTTTTCGGACGCGAAGCTGTCATCGTCGATCGTCTTGTCGGCGGAGAGCCGGGCGAGGGCGGTGACGATCTTGCGCTCCTTGGAGCGGCGCTCGAGCGCCTCGAACATCTTCTCGTAGTAAAGCACCTTGCGCACGAGCGTTTTTAGCGCAGCGCCTTTGACTTCTTTTGCATCTTTGCCCTTGCCCGATTCGAATGCGACCGCCTCGGCGCCGAGGTCGGTGAGATAATCCTCAAGCGCCGCTTCGTCCTTCAGGTAGCGCTCGTTCTTGCCCTTCTTTGCGCGGAAGAGAGGCGGCTGCGCGACGTATAAATAACCCTTCTCGATAATCTCGATAAACTGGCGGAAAAAGAACGTCAGCAGCAGCGTGCGGATATGCGAGCCGTCGACGTCGGCGTCGGTCATGATGACGATAGTGTGATAGCGGAGTTTTTCGATGTCCTTGTCGTTGCTGACGCCCATCCCGAGCGCGGTGATCAGTGTGCGAATCTCGCCCGAGGAGAGCATCTTGTCGATACGCGCGCGCTCGACGTTGAGAATTTTGCCGCGCAGCGGAAGGATCGCCTGCGTCTTGCGATCGCGGCCCTCTTTGGCGGTGCCGCCTGCCGACGCGCCCTCGACGAGGTAGAGCTCGCTACGCGCGGGGTCGCGCTCCTGGCAGTCGGCGAGCTTGCCCGGCAGCGATCCGGAATCGAGCGCGCCTTTGCGCCGCACCAGATCCTTCGCTTTGCGGGCGGCCTCGCGCGCAGTTGCAGCCTCGATCGCGCGGACGACGATCTTCTTGGCTACCGAAGGCGTTTCTTCGAAGTATGAGCCGAGCTTTTCATTGACGAGCGAGGACACGAGGCCGTCGACTTCGGTGTTGCCGAGCTTGGTCTTGGTCTGACCTTCGAACTGTGGCTCGCCGATCTTTACGCTGACGATTCCGTAGAGGCCCTCGCGCGTGTCGTCGCCTTCGAGGCGCATCTCCTTGTTCTTGAAGAGATTGTTTTTCGTCGCGTAGGTGTTGAGCGTGCGCGTCAGCGCCGACTTGAGGCCCGACAGATGCGTGCCGCCCTCGACGGTGTGGATATTGTTGGCGTAGGTGAAAATCACCTCGTGCACGGCGTCGGTCCATTGCAGCGCGACTTCGATATCGACGCCTTCCTTAACGCCCTTGAAGAAGATGACGTCGTGGAGCGATTCGTTGCCCTGGGTCAGCGATTCGACAAACTGCGCGATACCGCCTTCGTAGTGGAATTCCTCGGTCTTGTTGGTGCGGTCGTCGGTCAGCACGATCCTGAGTCCGGCATTGAGGTACGCCATCTCTCGCAGGTAGCGCGCGACGAGCTCGTATTTGAACTTGACCTCTTTGAAGATCAGCGAATCGGGCGAGAAAGTGGTCTTGGTGCCGTGCTCCTTGGTAGCGCCGCGCTCTTCGACCTTGCTCTTGGGAGCGCCGCGCTCGTAGCGTTGAAAATAAATCTTGCCGCCCTTGTAGACTTCGACCTCGAACTCTTCGCTGAGCGCGTTGACGACTGAGGCGCCCACGCCATGGAGTCCGCCCGAGACTTTGTACGCGTTTTTCTCGAACTTGCCGCCCGCGTGCAGCACCGTATGTACGACTTCAAGCGCCGAGCGCTTTTCAGTCGGATGCATATCGACTGGGATACCGCGGCCGTCGTCCTCGATCCGGATGCGATCGTCGCTCAGGATTACAACGGTAATCAGCTTACAGAAGCCCGCGAGCGCTTCGTCAACCGAGTTGTCGACGATTTCGTTTATGAGGTGATGCAGTCCGCGTTCGCCCGTGTCGCCGATATACATACCCGGGCGTTTGCGAACCGCTTCGAGCCCCTCAAGGACCTTGATGGACTCGGCGCCGTAGCCGTCAGACGATTGTTTGTTTGCCATAAAAAGAGGGCGGAAAAGAGCCTCCCCTCAGCATCCCCGCAACTAATAAATATTAGCCTGAACCGGGCTCAGAGTAAAGCTCGACGGAGCCGAAGTTCGCCAAGAATCAAACATTATTTCAAATGCTTAAAGTAATGCCATAAATATAAGAAATTTCGGACGTTATCGTAGGAATGGCAAAACGTCGGCGGAGTCGTCGTGACGACCAATTCCAACGGAGTGTTTAGAACGATGTTAATGAATTTCTGACGCTAGCTCGCAGCGCGCTCGATTCCGTCGAAAAACTGCCACCAGAGGTCCAGCGATCGCTCGACTGCGGCCCAGACTCCCGCTCGTTCTCCCTCGCTCAGGAGCGCCCGGCTCAGGATGTGATCGCCAACGTCGCTGTGATCGCGATCGGCGATCTCATGCACATCAAAAAAAGCGACTTGCTCGCGCGACAGCCCGTAGTTCTTCTCGAGCGCGCGCGCGAACGGACCGAAGTTGCCCGGGACCTGGCCCTCGGCGGCGAGGTTGATCGCGCCGACGCCTTCGTTGAACGAGCGATCCTTCGTTGACAGCTCGAACCAGTCGATAAGCGCCGCCGTCGAAGGCAGTGCCTTGCCATGTACCATGTCTTCGCGATCGAGACCGAGGCCGAGCCCGAGGCGGATGAAAAGCTCAGGATGCGGCGCACTGCCCGAGATGAGCCCCGTCTCCTCTTCGTAGAGGCTCTCGGCCAACTTCACGCGCTCGCCCGCGTCGTAGCATCGCGAATGCAGTGCGCTCACGGCGCGGGGGAATTCCCGCACCTGGAGAAAGAACTGCGTCGCGAACACGCACATCCCTTCCTGCGAGACTTTGCCGTCGGCAATCTTCATCCAGAACGGATGCCGTCCAAACGACCGCCGCGCCTTAACCTTGGCGAATATCTCGCTGACAAAAGCCTCGCTCGGATGTGCCATGGTAGGGAACCTCGCCGTGGAGATTAGCGCGCTCCCGCGAACCTACAAAACGCGGCCAATAATGTGAAGCCTTACTCGATTTGCTTTTGGCTCGGCCTTGGTAGGCGGTTAGTCTAATCTTACTGAGTCTTACAGAGGCGCATATGGAGCGAACGAAACTATCGTCGAAAGGTCAGGTGATTCTCCCCAAAGCGATCCGCGATGCGCGGCGCTGGCGGTCGGGCACCGAGTTTATTGTCGAAGATAGCGGCGAAGGGGTGCTCCTGCGCCCCGCGAAGACATTCAAGCCGAGTACTCTCGACGAAGTTGTCGGATGCCTGCGCTACGAGGGAAAGGCCAAGACGCTGAAGGAAATGGACGCGGCCATCTCCGCTGAGGTGAAGGCGCGTCGTGCTCGCGGTCGATGCTAATCTTGTCCTCCGGTTGTTGACCGAAGACGATCCGATCCTGACAGTTCGCGCCCGCGAACTTTTCGAACGAGAGCGCATCTTCGTGCCGAAGACTGTGATCCTTGAAGCCGGGTGGGTGCTTGGTCGTTCGTACAACTTTAGTGTAATGCAAATCCTTCACGCTTTCGAGCGAATGTTGTCGCTGCCGAACGTAACCTGTGAGGACGCCGAAGCGGTGACGGATGCGATCCAATGGGCGCGACGCGGTATCGCTTTTGCCGACGCGTTGCACCTGGCGTCGTCGCGCGGCGCTG